>WFMP01000133.1 GCA_015489035.1 Candidatus Altimarinota bacterium | reverse complement strand
TAAGGACTTGTGTATCTAAGCCATTTTACATTTGGATTTTTCAAAACTTCTACAAGTATTTCGTAAAACTTTGGATGTTTATTTACAATTTGACCAAGTAAAACTATTTCTTGTTTTCATTGATCTGTCCAGTATTTTACTTCATCAACTATATCTTGTATTTCCCTGTAAGTTTCAAGTCATCTTGCAAATGGAACTATACAATAAGAACAAAATTGATTACAACCAGTAGAAATAGGAATATAAGCAGTTTTTAATTTTTCATTTTGAGTTTGGTTTGCAACTTTTGGCATAAGATCTACATAACTTTGTATTTTTTGAATATCGTTTTCTTTAATATCATATCAAAGATATTTTGTAATTTTTGGTAATAACTGAACATCATCTATTCTAAACATAAGCTCAAGATTTGAAAATTTCTTTTTTAAGTTTGCCCAGATAGGAGAAAAAACATTGTTTATAATAAAAGGAATTTCATTAGTTTCTATATCAGATAAATTTCAAATAAAGTTTCACTTTTTAACTTTTAATTGCCATTTTTTGTAAAATTCCTTATTTTCTTTAAGTTTTTTTAGACTCAAGTCATGTTGAATCATACATCAAGTAATCCAAATTTTTTTATCTTTTGGAATCTCATTCATTTTTCATGTAATTTTATCTTCAGATTTTTGTCTTACAGAGCAAGTATCAAAAATTACAATATCTGCATCATCTATTTTCATGGTTTGTTCAAATCAAATGTTTTTCAAAATAGTAGCTATTCTAGCACTATCTGCATAATTCATTTGACATCAATATATAAGAATATGAAATTTCATTTATTAAAAAATAACAGTATAAAACTGCTACTTTATACATTTTTTCTTATTTAAAACAATTTATTTTACAAATAAAGTTTCTTTCATGAATTTTTTATATTTTCAATAATTTTTATAAGGTAGTACTACAAGATAATTCTCTTTTTCATAAGATATTAACATAATTACATCTTTTTTGTAATATATTTCTGGATTGAAGAAAGTTTGTTTATCTCCAAATAAGTCAGTTTCTACATCATTTCCTCAAACTTTTTTAATTATATTATTTAAATTATTTTTTATGTTTTTATAATCTCAAGAAAGTTGTTTGATATAAATTTCTTTGTTTTCTATTTTATACAAAGGAATATTGTCTAGTCAAAATAATGTAAAAATTTCTTCAAATTTACTATCTTTTATTAATTTAGCATCAGAAAGTCAAATATATAAATCATCAGGAATTATTTTTTCAGTTTTATTGATTTTATTTCAAGTAGTTGGTTTGTTATGTACAGGAACAATATTAAAATTGTCTTGTTTTTTTTCTGTATTGTTTCAAGTTTTATTTTGAGTGATATTGCTTTTTTTATGAGATATATAATTGTTTTGTTCTTTTACTTGATTGTCATTTATTTTATTAGAAATATTTTGAGATTTAATAGGTTTTCGATTGTTATTTCAAGTAGTAGTATTTTGTTTATTAGTATTTTTATTGTCTTTTTTTGAAATATTTGAAAACAAAAAAGATAACATTACTAATCACACAAAAAATATTGTTAATCAAATATATCTTTTCATTGCTAACTTATTATTTTTTAAAAAAACCTACAATGATAGTAGGATTACATAAATTTTTCTATTTTTTCATATCATACATTTACTATAGTTTCTCTTCACATAAGTTGAGTTTTAACTTTAACTTCACCACTTTGAGGATTGATTTCAATAATTTCTCATTCTATACCTCCAAGTTCTGAAGATTTAAGTTTAACTTTATCTCAAACTTTGTATGGAATTTCAAGTTCAGCTCTTTCATCTGAAAATTTAACTTTTTCAATAATTACTTCCATTTCTTTGTCATCTATAGGTGTAGGATATATGTCTGAACCTATGATAAGTCTTACACCTGGAGTATTTCTCAAAATATACCAAATTTTATCATTCATCATACTTTTAACATAAACATAACCTGGATGAAGTTTTTTTACAGTAACTTTTTTTTCTCCAGCTTTTGTAATACTAGAAGTTTTAATTTCAGGAAAAAATATTTCTTCTACTTGATCTTGTAAATTATTCTTTTTTATAGTTTCATGTAGATTTGTAACTACAACTGGTTCTTGTCCAGAAACAACAGATAATACATACCATCTAAAGTCTGTATCTTCTATTTGTTTATTTTTTTCAATAGTATTTATATTTGTCATATTATTTAAATATAGAGTTTAAAAAGTTGTAGATGAAATTATCATATAAGTTTAAGAAGAAATAATCTAATATTGCAAACAAAACTCATGCAACAGCAACAATTACCAATACTGCAATAGTCATTTTAACTACTTCGTCTTTTGAAGGTTTTTTAACTTCCTTTAAAGTTTCAATACTTTCATAAAAAAATTCTAGCATAATAAAAAAAATAAGTTATAAAGTTCGAATAATATAGTTAATTTATTCATAAATTCAATTATAAATTTTCTATTTTTATCTTACTTGAAAATAAGTTGATTTTGAGTAGAAATATAGAAGTTTTATTAGATAAATTTTGTGTATGTTAAATTTTGAATGATTTGATAATTTTATCCCATATTTTAAGTTTGCTCAAAAAAATTTAAATAATAATAATCTTTTTTTTGTCGGTTGAATAGTTAGAGATGTTTTGCTAAATCTTAGAGTAAGTGATTTTCAAGATGTTGATATAACCCTTGCTTGAGATCCGAAATGAGTTTATGAAAAATTAAATCAAGATGCTTGAAGTATTTTTAAAACAGATAAATTTGGGACTATTACTATAGTAGATAAATCGAAAAAATGTCAGTATGAAATTACCCCTTTCCGTGAAGAATGAATTTATTCAGATGTAAGGCATCCAGACGAATTGACTTGGACAAATAGTATGTTGGCAGATAGTGTAAGAAGAGATTTTACTATGAATTGCTTGTATTACAATTATCTAGAATGAGAAAAATGATATAGTGTTTCATTTTCAGAAGAAAAAGTTAATCCTATTTTGGAAAATAAAGAAAAATTTGTAAAACAACTTAAGAGTAAATGATTTTTTTTGGTGAATGAACATACTTTAATTATCCAAGATAATTTACTAATTCAAAAGATTATAAAAGACGGAATTATAAAGAAAGAAGAAATTGTGAAATTAGTTGGTAAATTTGATTACTTGCATCTTATTTTTGATCCTCAATTTTGAATAAATGATATTTTAAACCAAAAAATAAGAGCTGTATGAGTTGCAGACAATAGAATAAATGAAGATGCTTTGAGAATAATTAGATGAATAAGATTTGTTTCAGTTTTGAATACACATGAAAACATAAATTTTGATTTTGAAACAAAAACTTGGTTGGCTATGAAAAAATATTACTTTTTGATAAGAAAAGTTGCAAACGAAAGAGTGATTCAAGAAATGAAAAAAGTTTTTAAAAAATGAAATGCTTTTGGATTTGTAGCTTTGATGGATGAGTTAAATATTTTACAATATTATTTTCCGGCACTTAAAAATTGTAAAAATAATAATCAACCTACAAGATATCATCCATTTGATACCTATGCTCATACTATTTTATGTTTGTATCATTTACAACAAATCAATTCAAACTATCTTGTAAGATTTGCTATGCTTTATCATGATGTGGGTAAGCCAGATCAATATTATTGGGCAAGTATCAAAAAAGATGAAGAAAGTCAATCTGAACTTTATAAACTTGAAATAAATCATCCTGTGATTTGAGAGGAGATTACAAAAATTGATTTTAAAAAATTATGATTTTCAAAAAAGGAGGTAGAAGAAATTTCTTTTTATGTAAGATATCATATGTATCCAGGTGAACTTATGTTTATGTCTGAGAAAAAGAAAATTAGAGAAATTAAAAAATTTATATCAATTTATGGAGTAGAAAGACTGTTAAATTTATGTGATATAACTATTTGAGATAGACTTGGACAATATAATCCTTTGCAACATTCAAATATTCAATGAGTGTTTGACTTAAAGGAAGAAATAAATAGAATTTACAAAGAAACTTGAAGAATTACACTGAAAGAGCTTAATATTTCTTGAAATGATATTTTAAAATTATGATGTGTTGGTCCTAAAATATGAGAAATATTAGCTGAACTTCTTGATTTTGTGATAGAAGATGAAAGTAGAAATGAAGAACATATTCTATTACAAAAAGCAGAGCAACTTTTTAAGAATAAATAATTTATAAAATTATAAAAATAAAATGACTATACTTATAACACTTATAGTAGTTATGATATGAGCAACCCTACTTTCTTGAATATATGCAATTATGAATCCATTCACACAACAGCTTGGTAGTATTCAAAGATATAATATTGCATATTATGGAGCAATAGCTTCTGTAGAAAGAGCTGAACTTGTTTTAAGATGACATGAAGCTTGATTTGAATGATCTTGATGATTTATAGATAAAAAGACATATTGAAATTCTTCAGATTACCAAAGTAGTATTATTAAAAAACAATATTATGGACAGTTAGCTTTAACTTGATTGTGAAATGGTATATTTTGGAAAGTTACTAGTATGACAAATTGAAATGTAATTCCTGAACCAGGACATGGAGATTTGGATCCTGATATTTCATCTTGAGAAAATTATAATAAATTAACATTTGCTAAATCATTACAATTTGCTTTTTATAAAGATATAACCTGAACTTGATGATATTATACTTGAGTAACTAATTCAAATATAAAGGATATAAAGATTCCTCCTTCTACTTGATTACAAATTTCAATAAGGTGACCATTAAAATTAGTTAAAAAATATAATAATGGAAATGCTAGTTGAACAATTCTTAATGCAGATGATGCTGATTTAGATGGAGATGGAATAACCGATGATGCAGTAGTAAATCGGTCTTTGTTTGGATATACTTGAGATCAACAGTTTACAATATTTCCTTCTATAAATACTTCTTGAGATTCTGTTCAATCAGATGATACTATCATAAGAGAAAATACTGTAAATTATTATAATACCGAAAGTAACAATGTTATATTTAATACTAACAGTAAAGATACTAATCCATGTGAGGATAAGAATGAAAATGTAACTTGATTTAATGTTTCACCAGATAATGCAGTAACTACTTGATTTAATAATATCTTAGATAATAATTCTAATACGGTATCCTATGCCCAATCTCATAATGGAATTTCTAAAGTAAATTTAAAATTATCGTTGGTAAATTATCTTAAATATGATGCAAGTGATGTTTATCCATATTTAGAGGTAAAAGTAAATACTTGAACTCCTATTCCTTGAAAAAACTTTAATATATTATGAGAATGAAGAGCTTGAGAATATGATGTAAAAATAATGATTAAAAAGTCTATATTTAATTCTAGTGCGGCAAGTGATTTTACAGTGTTATTTTAAAGAAGATTTTGAAAAGTAGAGAATAAGTCTGGATTTAAAATTATTTGTGTGTTTGTCATTCCTGCGAAGGCAGGAATCTACCAATTGAGGAGTCCTCGGACTCAAAGTTGTTGTTTGTTGTGGAAGATAATAATTATTTAGTTATGTCTATCTTGTAGAGTCCGGGGACAAACTAAGAAATAGATCCCGCATCAAGTTCAGGATGACAACATTTATATTGTTTGAATATAAAAAAAACCAAACTTAAGTTTGGTTTTTTTTAATTTTCATAATCAATATTTACCGTTTCTGTTATTTTACTTTCAATGCTATCATAGAGGAATACCGGTATTACTATTAACGTAAGTATTGCAGAAGCTGTAAGTCCCCATACTATAGACCATCCTAGTCATCACCATACAGGATCTCATAATATAGTAAATGATCATAAGACAGTTGTCATAGATGTAATGATAATAGCTCTCATTCTTACAGATCAAGCTTGTATGAGTGCTTTATCCTTCGTTAATCATTTTTTCAATAAGACATTTAGATATTCTATCAAGATAATAGCATTTCAAACAACTATTCAAGCAAGAGCAATTACTCAAATCATACTTGGTGCCGTAAATATGATTCATAGAGTCTCATGAACTAATGCAAATCATGGGAATATTCAGAAAAATCAAAGTAAAAAGGTCATCATAATAACTCAAGCAATTTTAAATGATTTGAATTGTGCTACCATAAGGAAGTATATAGCTAACAGGGCCATAAACATAGCTATTCATAAATCTCTAAATGTATTTAAAGATAATTTTCTTTCTCATCACCACATAATTCTATAAATATTACCACTTTCTTTTGATTTTATAGTCACTCAATATGGATTTTTTCAAACTATAGTGAATTTATTTCCCCAAAATGTTGGTTTAAACATAGCTAAAGTTATATCTCAGGCTGGATAAACTATAGTATTATCTCAAATTTCTCCATATATATACACACTTTTATATTCATCTTCGGTATATATTGTATTTCCATCTTTGGTAGGAACTATTTTTGCAAATTGTTTTAAATATATTTTTTGTCCTTCTTTATTCATAAAGCTTAAATTATTAAATATATTTAATTTATTTTTTTCTTTGGGAGATAATGCTAAATGTATGTTTATAGGTTCCCTTGTTTTGTTATTATGAATCAAACTTATATTACTTCCATGGAACATTATATAAATACTTTGTGCTACTTGTTCAGCATTAAGTCAGTAATCTGAAGCTAATTGATGATTTATTTTTATTTGATAATCCGTTTTGTAAGTTCAAATAGTTGTATAAACATCTACCACATCATCTCTTTTAAGTATTGGATTTATTTTTGCTTTTACATATTTTGTTAATTCTTCTAATTTAGAATAGGGAACATTCCTATTTCATTGTATTTTTAACATAAATGCTGCTCTTGTAGGTGGTCAGGCTGGGTCTTCAAGAACTCTTATTTTTGCATGAGGATATTTTGATCGAACATATTTTTCTAATTGTTTTCTAATTAGCATAGTGAAATCTATACTTGATAATTTCCTTTTTGTTTTATCTATCAAATTAACTCTCATAGATATTTGATTAGGATTACTTCTAAAAGCAATTCATCTAAAAGCATTAGAGAAATCTATTATAGGTGCGATTCATACCCGGTAGGCTATATTTTTTATTATATGTTCATTATGTTTATTCAGATTTTTTTGATTCTTGAATTCGTATTTTGTTAAAAAATTATTTATGTAATCTGCAACTTCTTTTGATTTTTTTATAGACC
>WFMP01000132.1 GCA_015489035.1 Candidatus Altimarinota bacterium | reverse complement strand
GTTATTTCGTGGGTGTGAATGGGTATTATATGGGCATAGATAGGGCATTTGTCGGGTGTTTAGTTCGTAAATAGGGGTTTTAAATGAGTTAAGGGCTACTTTTAAATAACCCTTTTTAAATAGGGGAGTATTAACTCTCTATTTTAGGGTGTGTAGTGAGTACCCACTACACACCCTGTTTCGCATAGATATTTTTTAAAATGGATATTTTTCTCCATCTTCATCAACGTCAGGTGCTCGCAATTCTTGTTTTATGACTTCTTCATCTTTGTTTTGATATTCCAATAATGTAGACTGTAAAATTGAAATTAATTTACGTTTTTTATCGCTGATAGAATCATTATCAAAAACTTTAAATTTTTGAGTTTGTTTATTTATCTTTATAAAATTTTTTTCAGGAGTATGCAAAATTTTACCCCAAAATGATGCAGCTTTTTTATATTGTTCTCTTTTATTTATCTCATTTATGTTTATCTCATAAATAGAAAAATAAATTAACGCTAATGTTTCATTCGCAAAAATGCCACTTTTAAACATTTCCTCTAATCTAAGAAAAAATAAGTCCTTATCACTTTCTTGCTCAAAATCAATAGAATCAAAATTTGATAAAAGCTGTTTAACTCCTATAAAGTTTCTAGTATTAAAGTAAGATTTCATTAAATCTTCTTTGGTATTTGTATGATTTATTATTTGCTGTTTTAAATCTGTCATAATTGGATGCGTAAAAACTTTTCTATCAAAATCTAAATCTTTTACAAAAAACAAAAACTCTTTAATCTCTTTTTTTACTTCTTGTATAAAATAGCCAATTTCCTCTGTTATCTCTTTCATTTCTAAAAGTTTTTTGCCTCGTCCAAAAACAGCAAATCGTCGATCACCATTTTCTATTTGCACTGGATAGTTCTTGTTTGTTGTCATACACATATTAAAAGTTTTAGCTTTTTCAACTCCTGCTTTATGCATACCTCTATTTACATAGCTACCATCTGAAATTAAGCGTTTTAAATCCTGCGTAATTTGATTATTTTCTTTTAAATCTACAGTAGAAACTTCATTTAAAATGATAAATGATTTGTAATTGTAAATATCGTTGAAATTGTCTTTTAATGTTTTATTATCAAGAATACTTACATTACTAAAATGATAAATATTTTCCTTAAAAATTTCCTCTGTTAAAACACTTTTTCCACTTCCTTGCTCTCCAATTAAAATAAAAGTCGTCATAATCTCTTTAGGACTGTTCATTTCAGCAGACACCCAATTTAAAAACCATTGTATATTTTCTTGATTCCCTATATTATTTCTCAATAATAAAGATAATCGAGGATAATTTGTAAGTTTGTTCTTCAATTCGGTATAAGATAACTTCTTTTGTGTTTTTTGTAGTAATAATGGAGTTTGTTTAAAAAGGTTTAATGTAGGTAGATAATCGGTGTCCGTAAAAAACTCTTGCCTAGCTCTACTAAAAGACTTTTTAACTCCTTGGATAGAATTTAAAAGAGTTCCTATGTTATCTTTGTCTAATTGAAAAAACGCTACTTCGTTTATTTTTATTCTAGTATTCACCATACTTTTTATTAAATGCACGATACTTTGTTTATCAAAAATTTTCATAGTCTCAAATTTATCAGTAGAATTGTAATTTATAATTACATATTTGTTTATGTCTAAATCTAAAAATAAATAAACACTTCCAAACATAAATTTATCTCTTAGTTTTTTACAAATACTCTGTAAGGTTTCTTTTGTTATACTCTTATCTATCGTTTTAGGGTTCGTTCGTGGTGTGGTAGTCATAGCGGATCCTTCTTTTTTATTTTTCATCTTATTACTTCTCCATTATTCGTTTATACAATAAATCAGCATCCAAAACTCGATATGTTTTTCTCACGTTATTTTGTATTATTAATACTGCGTCTTTATAGTGATTTTCGTCTTTTTTTATCATATTTAAAATAGAGCGAGACGTTAAACCTAGATTTTTTTCTCTCACAAATTCAGGTATTGTCATGTTTTTTCCTTTTTTTCTTAAATTACCTTATTGTATAAAATAATGTCTTTATTCTACCTTAAATTCTTTAAATTCTTTAAAAAAGGCAAAAAGGTTACGATGGTTACGATGGTTACGATAATAGTTCATTTTTTTTAAAGACGATTAAAGCCCTATATCACGAGGTTTCATAGGTTGCGGTTACGATGGTTACGATGGTTACGTGCTTTTCGGCAACTCGAAAAAAAATAAAAAAAGCTATAAAAAAAAATGCGATAGAAAAAAGCACGTAACCATC
>WFMP01000131.1 GCA_015489035.1 Candidatus Altimarinota bacterium | reverse complement strand
GTTCTAGTCTGACTTACAGAAATTACTTTCGATAATTCTATTATGCAAAATATAGATATAAATACTTCTCATTTGATGTATTATTTTTATTATCCAATTTTGGTGAAAATATTTCTTGTTATTAGTTTCTTTTGAAATATATATTTTATAATAATTTCTACTTTTTTTATTTGAATTTATTTACTTTTGAGAAGAAAAATTAATATATTTTTTTCTATTTTTGTAACAATTTTATCTACTTGATTTATTACAATCTTAGTGAAATTTTTAATTCACAGACCTAGACCAGAATTAGCTACATATTTTGTTAATTCATATTCTTTTCCTTCGTTCCATTCAGCTATTTCAGTTTCCTTTTATTGATTTTTGGTTTGGTTATTGATTAAAAAAATTAATAAATGGAATGAAAAAGTAAATTTTATTATTTTGTTTTTGTTTATTATATTTATAATTGGATTTGCTAGAATTTATCTTAACGTCCACTATGTTTCTGATGTTTTGTGATGATATCTTGTAGGTGCTATTTGACTTATTCTTTGAATTACAATTTATGAATATATTATCCATATAAATAAAGAAAAAGAAAAAAATTATAAAAATGTCTCAACTTTTGGTAAAATTATATTCGTTTTGGTATTTACCATTTGTTCGGTAAGTTATTTTAGTTATTATTTTTCTCACATTGAATATTTACATCCAAAACAAATAGAAAAAACAATAGAAATAAAAAACATCTTTAACTATCTAAACAAACATCCAAATCTGAAATATACTGAAACTATCACATGAAGAAGAACAGAACCTATAAATTTTATTATCCTTGCAAAAAATAGTAAAATTCTAATTAATTTATTTAAAAAAGCTTGACGGACACCAGCAGATAAAATAACTTTTGATAGTATTGTAAAGATATGAAGATCTCTATATGAAAAGAAATCATATACTAATGCTCCTATGTTACCTCTTTATTGGAATCAAAGATTACAAACTTTTAGTTTTCAAAAAGTAGATAATCCTAAAAATATTAGATTAAGACACCATATTAGGATACGGATATCAAATATAAAACAGTGAAAATATAGGGTATATATGGCTTCTGCTATATATGATGATGGTATTAAATGGCATATCACACACAGAATTAGCCCAAATATTGATAAAGAAAGAAATTATACTTTTAAACAATTAGATAAAACTTGAATGATTAAAAGTTTTAGATTAATTCAACTTGTTAAGGGTTATATAGGATATAATTTTTCTTATGATCAATTTTTTACTGATGGGAAAGCTTATGTTTTAAAAGTCGAGAAAATAAAATAATTGTGTAATATGAAATTAGATTTATATATTAAAAGAATATTAAAATGAATATTAAAAAACTTTATTATGGTTTGGTAAGTCTAATTTCAATAGTTGTTATAGCTATCACTTTATGAATAGTTATTTCTAGTCTTTTAAAAATACTTCTTATTTCGAATAAAGAATATTTATCAGATAATAAGTATCAACTTAATAATTGTAATTATGAAATTCAAAGAAAATATTGTTCTATATGAAAAAATAATTCAACTTGTACTAATAAATTAGAGAATAATAAGATTTATCAAAAAGATTTAGAAAATTGTAAGAATAATAAGAAAAAAGAAATTTTAACAAGAAGATCTTATGATTTAAAACTTAATTTAATATGAGCTTGATCCACTTTTATTGTATTTTTAATTTTATTTTTGTTTCATTATTTAAAATTTAAGAAGTTTGATTAGTCTAGGTTGTAAAAAGACTATTTTCACTAAAATATTATTTAACTTAGTTTTAGTATTTAATTAATTTATATGAAAAAAATAATTTTTCTTTTTGTATCTTTAATTTTTTTATCAGTTTCTTTTTGTTATGATTTAGGATATACAAAACTTAATAATATATGACAAGCAAAATTTCCTTCAAATATAAGAAATATTCCTTATGTAAAGAATTCTATTATTTTAGGAATTACAAAAAAATGAAAATCATACCATATTGTTTGAGAAATTTATGGTTGGTATAAAATCCAATTATCAAATAATAAAATAGCTCGGATATGGGATAAATCTATAAATTTATGATGAACCTATTATAATCTAACTAACCAAGATAAACAACTTATAAATAAAGTAAATAAAAAGATTTATCAG
>WFMP01000130.1 GCA_015489035.1 Candidatus Altimarinota bacterium | reverse complement strand
CTGTGCCTGAGCCTGAGAAATACCAAGTTCCAACATAGCAATCCCCTTTTTTATTTCTAATATATGTACATATTATCAGATATATACTTATATTTTATTTAAATATTTTAACCCTGACCAATCTGCATTTATAAGGTATGATAATTCTTTAAATTACAACTAATTAAAAATCGATTTTAAAATATATACACAAAATCCTATAAAATGTTTTATAGATTTTTGATACAAAGCTTCTCTTATCATATAACCAGCAACTTCATGATATGCTAATTTATTTCCCTTTGCTTGATTGGTATGGATTCTATATCTCGTTAAATTCTCTTGCATGTTATAAAACTTAATCTCTTTGTCTCTCATAAGACGGAGCCATAGGTCATAATCCTCACTAACTCTTCCATTAAGATATCCTCCGTGCTTCAACACAACTGCTTTTTTATACATAACAGAAGGATGGGCAATAGGTGAAGCATAAATAATGCTTCTTCTAATATCACTATTTAATTCAGGATATTTTTTCTCTCCAATTTCTTGACCATATTCGTCAATATATGTTAAATTACTGCCCACAATATCATAGTCATGCTTCAACATAACCTGCAATTGCCTCTCCACTCTTTGAGGTTCTGCAATATCATCAGCATCAATTCTAACAATATAGCTTCCTTTTGCTTTGTCTAGTCCATAGTTTAAATTAAATGCTAATTGACATATGTTTGTTTCAAAAATCTTTATTCTTGCATCATTAAAGTTGTTTAAAATTTTTTTTGTATTATCTGTTGAACAATTTATGATTACAATAATTTCAAAATTTGAATATGATTGCTTGAGGATACTTTGGATACTATCTTTGATATGCGCTTCTCCATTATGAACAGCCATTACAATAGACACGATAGGCATTTTAATCCTTTATAGTAAAATATTTTACCAATTTACAAATAATTTTATCCCATATTAAACTTTTCTTTACGCTTTCAACTCCATCGTAAGCTAGTTTATTGTACTCATTATTACTATTTAACAAAAAGTCTATTTTCTCTGACATCTCATCAATGGTTAGAATAACGCATCCTCCCTTTAAAACAGATACATTTCCCACATCTGTACAAATAAAAGGAACTCCTTTAGCCATGCTTTCAACAATAACCATTGGAAAAACTTCTAACTTGCTTGAATGTAAAAATAAAGCTGCATTTGTTAAATATTCTTCTGTTTCTTTTCGAGATATCTGATATAAAAATTCAACTTTGTGAAAACCGTACATTAAATCAAATTTTTCTTTCAAACGCTTTAACTTGCCCAAATAATCTTTTAAAACCGAATTACCAATAAGTATCAAAGGATACATTACACTTGATCTATAATAAGCTTCCAGCAAAAACTCTTGGTTCTTGAATGGAAAATAATTAGATATACTCAAAAGATATTTTTCTTTCTTTTGTGATAGCTTTTTTTTAGAAACAAAACTTTTAGGAACACCATTTGGCAAATATGAAAACTGTTTTATTCCATACTTTTGTAGATATGGAGTTTCTATTGTTTTATCATGTAATAAAAATATATGATTATATTGTTTTAAATATTTATGTAATGTAAAATAATACCACTTAGATTTTATATAAGCCCAAGGATTTTTTGTTTTATATGATAACAAAGAAAATCCATGCGAATGTAAAAATTTCTTTTTGGCTTTAGCTTCATCAAGTATATTTAAAATCAAATCTGTACTCCAAGTTTGAACACATTCATTAATCATCACATCACATTCAAAATCTTTTACAAAATTTTTATATTTTTCTTTCTCTCCTCTATAAAAATTCCCAAAACCACCAAAAATTTTAAATTCTATAATACGCACACCATTATGTAAACTATATTGTCTTTCTTGACAACCTGTAGCTACATATACTTCATGCTTTAGCTTAGCTAGCTCTTCAGCAATAGCAGTTACAACTGTGGACACTCCTGATTTAATTGGATAGTATTGTTCAGTCGTTATTAGTATTTTCACTTTTTCATTCCACTTAAATACAATAATTTAACAACCATATATTTCAAGAATTTTTTTATAGCAACAAATGAAGTGAGACTCCATTTCATATAGATAATAATGAGAGAGTTCACTGTTCTTTGTATATTGCTACTATTATTTGATTGATGAATATAATATCTTGTTAAAGGTTGATTTATATATGTTAACGGGTATTTATTCGTAATTTTCAACCATAAATCATAATCTTCTACAAACTTTAATTGCACATTTTCATTAAAATACCCAATCTCATCAAAGATTATCCTTTTTATGCATACTGTCGATGTAACAATAAAGTTATTGTTCATAAGGGCATTAAAACAATGCCCTTGGAAAATAGATACCTGATTAGAAAAAAGATAAGATGAGTTTTTAACTTCATCTATGTATACTGCATCAGTATATAAAAACACTTCATTATTTAAGCAAATATCATAAAAAATCTTTAATTTATCAGGCATAAACTCATCATCAGCATCTAAGAAACAAATATATTTTCCAAAAGCAGTCCGAATACCCATGTTTCTAGCACTCGCAGGTCCACCATTTGCTTTATATATGTAACGAATATCTTGCTGAGCAATCTCTTTGACTACTTGAGCAGTGTTGTCGCTTGAGCCATCATCTACAATAATAATCTCATAATTTTTATAAGTCTGGCTTAATACACTTTTTATCGCTCGAACTAATTTCTCAGCTGAATTATATGTAGGAATGATTACAGAAAAAAAAGGTTTCATAATCGTACCCATTCTGATGGAATCAAATCACTTGTATCAATTGTTAAGTCAGTAAACCATTGTTTGGGTGCAATAACAATTTTACTCTCATTTTCATTTAAATAAGCTCCCCACCAGCTAAATGAGCTATTTGCAATAATATTATGTTTACACTTACTCATTAAATATATATCTTCAAAAGCATTCTTTTTATAATCTACATATAGCACATTCATATCAATATCAAGATGTTCTTTTACCCAAGCAATGTCATCTGAAAAAATGAAAAGTTGCATCTCTTCTATTCTCTTTGATATATAAGATATAGCATCTTTATAATAGATCAATGAAGCAACACCATGATAACTATTTGCCTGTGTATTTGACACATAGTCTCCTCTTCTTACATGTAAAGCAACACTACGAGATTGTAAAATTTTTTTCTCTAACTGCTGTGTTTTTTGACTTATAGGAAGCCTATAAGTAAAATCCTTTAAAATAATGTCTCTAATGCTATCAAAATATTTATATGATTGCCAATATCCTTCAAAATATGCACGATTTCCACATCGTAATATTGATGAATCAAAAGAGTAACATTTTTCAGGACAATATAAGCCTGATAAAAATGGGAACCTTCTATGCAATAGTTTAAAAAATTTATCTGGAAAAAAAGAAATAAAACCTTTTAAGTTTCTAATTTCATTACTACTAGCTAAAGAAACAGGTAATGAAAAAATATGAAGTTCATAACTTCTTTGTGTATCTGTATTTGGAATTTTTTCAAACCATGTAATATCCAATTTCATATCTATATCACATTTTAAACTATATGCTCGGCCAAATGCATACTGAAACATCTGATTACCAAGGCCACCATTTAATTTAATTATTATCATAAATACTCTCAACCTTTCTAAACCAAAAACATCCGCAACTATAGTTTTGTTTTTGAACATGCTCTGGTGAAGCATCAATAATAAATTCAGCACCTTTACTGTCATCTGTAAGTAATGAAAATTCTTTTAATTCCAATGTGTTAAACATAGCTATAACATCTTCATAACTATAAACTCTATGGGCATTAAAATTAACAATTGATTTTCCAACAGGAACTACAATCAATAAATCTCCCTGCATTTTTAAAACTCTTTGAATTTCTTTAGCTGCTTTCATATCCCCTAAAGCATCTAAAGAATCTCCATATCTACCAAGTCCAATATGTTCTATAACATGCATGCAAGAAAGTGATTCTACGCTAGAATTTTCAAAAGGAAGCTTAGCTAAATCACCTGCACATGGAGATAAACCATCTAAATTTAATTTTGCTGGACGATAATCATAAAATTCAATTGGTACAAAAGCAGAAACTATAGCATTAAAATAAATGCTCGATGAAATATCTATATGTTTTGAAGGAGATATCTCAGCTAATTTTCTTGCTGCCCATGCCGTATGATAGACATAATGTGTATCAAAAGATGTATTATCCGTTTTATCATTAAGACACACATACCTCTTTGACCATATTAAACCTTTATTCATTTTTTGAAGTAATCGATTAAAAATAATATAATCCTTGAGATATCCAATATATCGTACTATAAACAAAA
The DNA here is from genome assembly GCA_015489035.1 of Candidatus Altimarinota bacterium. Taxonomy (GTDB): domain Bacteria; phylum Patescibacteriota; class Gracilibacteria; order Absconditabacterales; family Absconditicoccaceae; genus S009-33. Next base: position 537 of record WFMP01000130.1, on the reverse strand, counting down.
ATTTAAAATAAAAATAGCGTATAATTTTTATTTCTTTCAATAGTTTTTTTATGCTCATACATAACCTTTAACTTTAAATGTTTGAAAATGGGTAACTAAAGAACATAGAGTCATACATTTAAAACAAACCACAATCATGCCAAATTTTTGTAAGCCATTCGTTGCCAATTGGCTTGTTTGGTACCCTAAAGTCTGCTATTACTAAGATTTTCAAATCTTCCTCCTTTTAAGCTGTGTAGTTTTTTATAAGTCTTGGTAGTATAATTTGCCAAAAAGAATTTTATAGTTGTTTCAAATTTATCTGCATGGTTATTGTTAATCTCCATTTTTTCATGTATTAATGGTATAGTTTCTTTTTTTAAAGAGATGATATTCCATTTGTCTGATATGTAATGTGGCTGCACTTTTTTATCCATCAATCCTCTTTAAAAACTCATATAAATCATGATAAATAGATATGAGTGCATCACTCTTTTCATAGATTAAGTTTATATTGTCCACTACTTCATCTTGATTGAAGCTATATTCATGAGCTAT
>WFMP01000129.1 GCA_015489035.1 Candidatus Altimarinota bacterium | reverse complement strand
CTTTTAATGGCAATTGCTTTAATGCTTCTCATATATTTACATGCTTATGGAGCTGTCTTGTTTTGTGTCCTTTTTTACGGATTTATGAAGATAGTCGTAACGCATCCAAAATATGAAAATCTCAAAGAAAACATATTGCGATTTTTCTAAACATAGCATTTTTTGATCGCTTGTGTGATCTCTACCAATCCTTTACCAGACGGCAATGATTCATCAAAGCAAAATATGAATCTTTTTCCATTTTTCCGTGCATGTAAATCAACATTGTAACAAGCCCAAAGGTACTCTTTTGCTAAATCAATAGCTTTAAAACCTTTAGCTTTTTCTGTTAAAAAGTAAAATACACCTCTTTTAGAAAAATGAACTTTTAAAAGTCCAATTTCAACTAATTTTTTTAATATATCTTGAGAATTATGACCACAAAACGATTTAAAATCGTTTTTACGATAAACATACACCAAGATTACAGCAAGTGTTTGACTAATCTTTTTTTTGTAATAAAACTTCATATTACACTACTTTGAGATAGCTATAACCATTGCCATAACACTCTACTTGAGCGTAAATATCAGGTGCTACTTGCTGTAATAGTTCAGTATCAACAGTTTTTTTACCTTTTCTTTTTACAAGAGATACAGTATTATTTTCTGTTTTTGCGACTGAAATATTTGTGGACTCCATAAAACCTTTTAATTGACTTTTCAACTCTTTTATCTCTTTTTCAACTGCTTTGTTTTTAGCTATTTTGCTTACAATTTTTGTAACATCAGCAGGTAAAGTTTCTTCCGTCATTTTTGTTATTGCAGGGCAATTTTGCTTAAAAGCACATTTACTACAATACAATTGCACTTCTGCTTTTGGCTCAGTTTTTGAGACCAGGGCATCCGCTAAGATATTAACTCTACTCATGGCTATATCAAATAAAGCTTTATTAGGTGGAATGTTAAAAGTTTCATGCCAACCTGTATTTACGTTTATAGCTATTACATAGCCACGGACTGATTTATTTGGATTTTCTTTTTGAAGTAACCCCATTTGTAATTGGACCTGTAACACCCAACTCTCATAAGGTTCTTCAACTTCGACTGATGTTGATTTTGCTTCAACAACAACGATTGAATCCTTAGAATTAACTGTAAAATCAATATGAGCTTTAATTTCATATCCGTTTGTAGCTTTGCCTTTTACTTCAACTTGTTCTTTTAAAGGAACACCATGCAACATTTTTTTAATAATGTTTTCTGCTATATGCCCTCTTTCAAATATAATAAGCTGTTCGATACTATATTCTTCATTTATCGTTTTGCTTAAATAAGCTTTTCTAAGACAAGAACCTATATCTGAAGCACCAATATATTTACTGCGATCTCCCAGTGTTTTAGCTGTTTCTTCTTTTAAAACTTTAGGGAGTGTTTTTTGTATATATTCTTTTAGTTTTGACATAATAAATCTCCTTTTACTAGAGAGATATTATTGTTATATGAGGTAATTGTTTTGGTTACATATCCTATTGCTTTAACCCCACTTCCTATAATAATGCAAAATGTTAATACTGTAAATAAAGTTTTCATGAAAACTCCTTATAACATTACAACCAAAATCAGTCCACATCATAAATTTATTATTCACTTTCAATGACTACTCTAAAAAGTAGCTAATAATAAATTTGTTAATGAAATGTCATGTTAGATTGATTAAAATGTAGAAATAATCCAAATATAAGGAGCATTACTATCCCCATAGGGAATGATAATTATTCCCTATATAAGGATAGTTTTAAGATTGTCAATCTTTATTGAAGAATATCAAGTGACTAAATCCTGATTTTTAAATATTTTAAATTGCTAGAAAAGATCTTCTGGCATCTCATCATCACTATCAACTGGAGATACTAAATTTAAAAACTCTTTGACTTTATTAAGTAAAGCGTCTTTATCATCTAATGCCTCAGCACAACCATTCAAATCTTTACTAGATAAGCCAAGTTTTTCTCTTACGAATTTACCTGCTGTAGAACTATCAAGTCCATTGTTTAACAAGAAATCGAGAAGCTCTTTTGCTGATGAAACCTTTTTAGGTGTTTCTTGTGGTTGTGGTTGAGTTGGTGTGTCTATATATTCCATTGACCAAGAATTGTTATTGTAAACAAAACCTAGATCTTTTAATATTTTATCTTTACCGAATGTTTGACCTGTAACAATAGCTAAATTGTTTGATTTACTTAAATCTAAGCCTAATGCTTTTACAGCATTTTCGATATCTTGAGTAAGTTTTGTAGAACTTTCAATATCAACGTGAGCAAGTTGCTCATCATTAAGATGTTCAAGTTTTTCTAATTTTTCAATAGCTCTATCACGAGGGATAAAGAATTGTTTATACGCTTTTCTAACAGCTTTGTGTGTCCATGTACTTAAAGACCAACGAGGATCTTTATTTGTTTTTGTTGCTGCTTTAACATAGCTAACATCAACGAAGTAAATTTGTTCACCAAGATTACCAATTAAATCTTTTAAAATAACATCATATCCAATAAAATGATCATTGAGCCATTTAGGATCAGATGTCCTTAATTTAGATTGTTGGATTCTTGTTAATTGACGAGCTGCTGCACATTCATTTTCTTGAAACATATATACTGGATCAACAGTTAACATAAAACCACTTTGATAAGCCAATTGTTGCATTCCGTTATATGGAATAATAGCTTGTGGTAACATTATCTTTTGATTGTTAATTTTAGTATCAAATGGTATTATATAAACCTCATTTGAAGATGGAGAAATATCTAAGCCAAGTTTTGTAATATTAACCGCAAAGCGAATTATTTCTTTTGGCTCAATGGTTGTAAGTAGATATTCTTGACTAGCGAACTCTAAAAAATTCTTTTTAAAATTTTCTTGTTGATGTTCTGGTAGTGTTTGAATTATCGCATTGTTATTATTTAAAGCTACAGTTAGCTCACCTCTTTTGTTTTCTACGACTTGTAGATTTGCTTTAGGGCTCATTATAAACTCCTCATTAAACCAATTTCTCAAATCAAAAAACAAACACTAAAATATTAACCTTTTCGATGATAAGCCCTAAGTCTTACTGATAATATTTTTTTGGTGTTTGTTATTGTTAGATGAAAAGTTGATTAGTAATTTTTTGGAAATAGATTCCCATCAAGGAGTTTAAAAGACATAGGTATCCCATAAGGGAGTCATTTAAAACTCCCTCATGGGAATGTATTTTATATTTTTAAAATTTAATTATTATTTTGATAGAAATAAATCCTATCAATAGGTTTAATAAACATAAATATCCCAATATAGGATAGATTTGTTTTTTTTCTTCTAAATCTGGCACATAACTCTATATATAATGATAAATATTTATCATTTAGTGTCATGCTTGTACTAAAATTACGTTTTGGTATGAAATGAAACATTTCACGTAACTATAACCTAGAAGGTAAATTAATATTTAAAAAAAATATCTGTAATTGTAGCATATATTTAAGAATTATCCAACTACCTTTATACTTTTATTGTAAATTATATAAATGATAAATATTATGTAATTTATGTAATTTTCACATATTATGTATATTATGTATATTATGTAATTTAACTATATTAGGTAATTTTTGCATATTATATAATTTATGTATATTGTATAATTTACTTAATTTAAGTATAATACTAAAAGCATATTGATTACATATGTATAAAAAGAAAGGCAGATTATGAAAATTGGAATTTTTACGAAGAAGGGCGGAGCAGGTAAGAGTACACTTGCAGTCTCTTTATATGACTACTTTGATAATTATGTAGTTGTATCAAATGATGATGCAGGAAAATTTGATAACTATAGTTTTTATCACAAGGGTGTAGATTTAAGAGAAATTACACATGATGGTGTACTAACTTATGACTTTGGAGGTTATGAAGCTCCTGTAATTTTAGATATTATTGAGGAGTGTGATATAGTCTTAATACCGACTCTTAATGATGATCCCAGTTATTTACAGGAGATGATAGAAGCGGCAGATGAGATTCAAGAAGTTAACAATAACATTGTTTTTGTGATTAACGCATCAGATAGTTCTACATTGGCACAGGAAGTTATAGAAGATCGTTATAAAGACACATATCCATTTATAGCAATCCGAAATTCTAAAGGGTTTAAAAATGGTGTTTGGACAGGTACAACGATAACTCAATTACAACGTGAAGGAGGTAGAAAAGGATATGTATATCAAAATGTTGTTAAAGACATAGAATCCCTTGCAACATTAATTAAAATACTAACAGGGCAAAGTAATGATTAAAGCAACCGATAAAAATATGGAACAGATAGCTAGATTTAATAAACAATCTAATAAAGCTAATGATAAAATTAGTAGCATTAAACCAACAGGTACTAAGCCCTTGCTACGTTCAAAAGAACAGGAAAAGAAACAAAATACAAAAAAAAATTCTTTACCTGCGGGCAGAAAAAAAATCCCTTCATCGGAAAAGCGAAAGCATGGGGTTACTATTTATCTAACAGATAATGAACTTAAATATCTAAGTAAAATTGCATCTCAACATTTTATCGGAAATGCAAAAATGCTTAGAGTTTTAATTGATGAAAATAAAATACTACAAAAGGACAGTAAATGAAAAAAATTATAAGTATGCTTACGGTGCTAATACTAGGCATCTCAGTTTATGCAGGTG
>WFMP01000128.1 GCA_015489035.1 Candidatus Altimarinota bacterium | reverse complement strand
CTTTTCTGTTTTTGAATAATCTTTAATAATAAAATTCCAAAAAGCCCAAATATCAGATACTAATATTTTATTGTGATTAAATTTAATAGGTCTTTTATCTTTAGAAAATACAGGGAAACCAAAATCAAATTCTAGTTTTTTCTTTGCCAATACTATACTCCTTTTAATATAACGGCTGACTTTAGAAATAAATGCCTTTAGCAGTTATTCAAGTTCAGTAATCTTTCTTTTGAGATTATATCTGAAAATGTTAAAAACGCTGAGGGCATTTATTTCTCTACAAAGTTTTGTTATGTAGGCACAGCAAATAAAGAATGAATCAATATTGTTGCCTTTAAGTTACATTTCTATAAATATATACTATAATACATAAGAAATAATCTAGGATGAACCTAATGCAACTTACTATAGATAGCCATATAAAGACACAACAAGCTTTTGAAAGCAATATATCAACTGTTGATAAAAAAAAGAATGGTATTTATTTTACAAATAATACAGAAATAATAGATATTGTTTTTAGTAATCTTAAATTTGATAAAAATATATTATCTAAAACAATATTTGAACCATCATGTGGTCACGGAATATTTATTACAAGTTTCATAATAAAGCTTTATGAAAATCATCCAAACAAACAAGTAATATCTAATTTTATAGAACATAATATATACTTTAATGATATTGATATTGATATGATAAATATTACCATTAATAATATACAAAAAATATTTTTTACACTATTCTCTGAAAAATTTCAAGGACAATTTAATAGTTTTAATTTAGATTTTACAATGAAAACTACTAATAACAATTTATTTATGGATTCTGAAAATATATTACAATACTTATATGGTACTTTTGATTATATTATAGGTAATCCTCCTTATATATCTTTATATGGGAGAAGAGACCAGAAGAAGAATGAAGCTCAAAGAATTTATTATTTAGAAAATTATAAACAATTTCCTAGAACATTAAAAAATGGAAAAATTAATTATATAATGCTTTTTATTGAACATAGTTTAGAACTTTTAAAAGATAATGGTTCAATTTCTTTTATTATAGATTTATCTTTTTTTGAAACAGCTTTTAAACATACTCGGAAATACTTATTAGAACATACTTCAATAGATAAAATAGTCTACAATATAAATACATTTGAAAATGTTGGAAGTGGTCAGATTATTATTACAATAACTAAAGGCTATGAAAAGAACCACACGATAAATACTATTGATTATCGAACAAAAAAGATTTCTATCTTTAATCAAGATAATTGGAATAACCCCAAGGACGAATATAAATTTAGACTTGAGGAAAGTTGTGAGAATAGCAATATAATACTTGAGAAAATATTTAGCAAAAAAGACTATACTCTAAAAGAATTATATCCTAAAAAAAATCTAAGAACTTGTGTAATGCTACTTAATTTTGAAAATAAATTTGTTTTTAGTAGTACTAATAAGAATAATGATATAGATTATTTTCCATATTACCAAGGGTCTAAAGGTGTTCAATATAAATATTCAATCCCAAATTATGAAAAATATTTTTATTATGATAAGCAATTACAAGATAATATAAATAATGAATTAAAAATAGAATTGACAAAAAAAGGTATTAAAAATAAAAAAAGAATTGGTCTTGGTGAAGTAGAAATTTATAACAACCCAAAAATATATATTAGACAGTCTGCAAAAGAAATAATTGCAACCTATGATGAAGGTAAAAGTTCTGCAAATAATAGTTTATATGTATTTACACTAAGAGATAATTCAATAAAAAGTAAATCATTTTTAAAATTTTTGACTGGCTTCTTAAATTCAAAACTTATAACATTTTTTGCTCAAAAAAGAAGAATTATAAGATATAATCAAGGGAAACAACCACAAATTAAAGTATCTGATTTGTATCAAATTAACATTCCATCGAATTTAGATTTACAAAATCAAATAACCAAAATTGTAAATAATATTTATAAAAATCCTATAAATGCAGAAGTTCTAAAAG
>WFMP01000127.1 GCA_015489035.1 Candidatus Altimarinota bacterium | reverse complement strand
CAATTATTTTTTTAGATTTTCACATTATCTTAACACAAACTTAACAAATAAATATTATTATAACAATGACAAGTTAAAATTACTTATACTTGTTGATTTATAGTTTAAAAAATCTATTATTCAAACACAATTTTTAATTATTAAAATGAAATTCTATGAGAAAAAGTATATTTTTACTTACTTTAGTTTTATGAGTAAGTTCTTTGGCAGGTTGTTCTTTACAATGAAAAACAACAAATAATAAAGCAAAAACATCTGTAAGTTCTACAGAAGGTACATCAAGTACAAATACATCAAATAGTAATTTAAATACTACAAATATAACTTTGTATATTGATAAAAATTGTGAAAAAGCATGAATAGAACAATGTAATCCAAAAGTTTGGGAACAACAATTTGGTAAATTATTAGGTTCAGGAAATAATTTAAATGTAGTTTATACTAATAAAAATATAGCTACTAGTCTAAAAAAAATAGTTCCTACAACTCCGGTTTTGTCTATACCAAAAGATAAGGTTTCATTATTTGGACAAGCTGCAGCTCAAATAACTGCTCAATGAAAATTAAATAATTGAGTTTATTATATTCCATTATATTCATGGATAGCAGGAGAAGAAAACTTATGTAATAATGGAAAAGATAACAATTGAAATTGATTAATTGGTAAACAAGATCCTAGTTGCTATGAAATGACAGTATTAACTAGTTCAAAATGTCATAAACAATATTGTTCTAATAAAGTATATAAAGATATGTTTATGTGATATTATGTAAATATTCTCAATTATGATACTCCAAAAGGTAAAAAATTATATAAGGAATTACTTAAAAAGAATGGTTCTCAAACTTTACCGACTTTCTTGATAAATAAGAAACATGCTTATATTAATCAAATGAAGAAACTTGTTAAAGAAGTTAATTTAAATTGATGAAAATATCAAATAAATATACCTCAATTTAAATATAATCCTGCTATAGAGGCTTGTTCGACAAATTGTAATGCTAGTCCTGCTTGTAAAGCTTTAGCAGAATGTGATAAGACAGATAAACCAAAAATTGATTTATTTGTAATGGCTCATTGTCCTTGGTGAACACAAGCAGAAAAATGAATATTACCAGTAGTAAAATTATTGAAAAATAAAATTGATTTTTCAGTGAAATTTGTAGATTATGATATGCATGGTATAACTTCAATTAATGAAGATACTTTACAACATTGTATTCAAAAAGAAGAGCCGGCAAAATATGTAAAATATTTATCATGTTTTCTAAAAGCTTGAAATACAGCTAGTTGTGAAGTAAGTGCTAAATTAGATATGAAAAAAGAAAATACTTGTATAAAGGCGACAAATAAGAAATATAATATTATGAAGGATTTTAATGATAAGGCTTCTTATGTTGGATGACAATTTCCAAAATATGAAGTTAATGAAAAATGAAATAAAAAATATTGAGTTCAAGGTTCTCCTACTTTAGTAATAAATTGAGCAGTAGTTAACCCAAGTAAGAGAAGTCCACAAGCATATTTGAATTTAATATGTAAATATTTCAAAAATAAACCATCTGAATGTAGTACAAAATTGTTAAATAATAGCTATGTACCAATGTATTGATATAAAACTTCTAACTGAAAAACAAATTACTCTTGATTATGTACTTGAAAAAAATAGTAGTTGTGATGTGAAAAATATAATATAATTTAAGACTCAATTATTGGGTCTTTTTTTTATTCTAACTTTTATTTTAGATTAAAATCTTTATATTTCTAAATGTTATGTTTTAAATATTAATTTTGATAAAAGTGTATATATTTATAGGGATATTGTGATTTATGGTATTAGTCATTTTACATGAAATGGGACATCTTGTAGCTGCAAAAAAAATGTGAGTAAAAGTTTATGAATTTGGATTATGAATTCCTCCAAGAATAAAAACTTTATGGACAGATAAATCTTGAACTAAATATACTTTAAATGCTTTACCATTGTGATGATTTATTAGACCAAAATGAGAAGATTTTGAATCAGATTCTGAAATATACGATAAAGATTCTTTCCATTCTCAACCTTTCTGGAAAAAAGTAATAATATTGTTGTGATGAGTTTTTATGAATTTATTGATAGCTTTTGTTTTATTTTTTATAGCCTTTTGGGTTTGAATAAAACCTGTTTTTATTATACCAGATAGTGCAAATTCTTTTCATTCTACAAGTTATTTGTTTCCTACTACTTCTTTTGCACAAAAAGTATGATATATCAAACCTTATAAACCTCAACCATTGAAAGTAGATGGAATCATAAAACAAGGAAATACATTAACTTCACAAATAGATATCCAAACTTGAGATATTATTACAACAATTTGATGACAAGCTGTAAATACTCAGAATGCCTGAGAATTATTGTCTCAATATTTATGAAAAAAAGTAGAAATATGAATTAAAAGATGAGATAAAAATATATCTTACACTTGAAATTGTAACAAAAACGGATGTTTATTATGAGTTTTTTATAGTTCGCCAAGACAAATACAAAAGCTAAATCTATCTTTCATACAAGCTATCGGAGCTGCCTGACATGAGATAATAGCAGAAACAAAGATGACTTTTGATGGATTGTGATTATTGTATCATAAATTGATAAAGGGGCATGTTAAAAAAGCATTAAGTACTATGTCTTGACCAGTTGGGGCAGTAGCAGTATGAAAATATATACTTTCAATCTGAATATGGGAATATATTGCATTTATATGAAGTATTTCATTAGCCTTAGCAATATTTAATGTATTGCCTATACCTGCACTTGATGGATGAAGAATTTTAACTACATCAATTATGCATATTTTTAGACTTAAACCTAAAAATTATTTAGTTATAGAAAACTATATATCTATATTCTTTTTTATAATTTTGATGATATTAGGAATATATATAATGTATTTAGATTTTATAAGATTTTATTAAGAAATAATATTAAATTATTTTCTTTATCTCCTTTACCATAGTTTCAAAATATTTTTTATAATTTACATTATTTGTTTTTTTTCATTCAAAGAAATAATTTATTGAGTTTATACCTCATTTCATACTCATAAGATAATTTAAATCTATTCATTGACTTAGTAAATCTTTTACTTTTTGGTATGATGTATAATAAATTGCTTCTTTGAAAATAAATTTTTCTCATCATAAAGGTGTAAATCTGTAAAACCTATGAAAATATTTATAAGTTTTTTCTTTTGTAAATCATTTACAAGACAATATTTCATACATATCATCCAATTTTTCTTCTATTGTTCATTTTTTCATCAAAACATTGTAAACTTTGTGATAATAAGGAAAATATTCTCCATAATCTATAATTTGGTTTCAATAAAAATGTTCATTGTAAAGAGCTAATCATTCTTCTAATTCATTTTTATCTGAAAATTGGTAAGTAAATCATAAATTTGTTTGCATATTATCAAATCTAATAAAATGAGTCATTTCATGAAAAAATAATGTAATAATTTCCTGTAGATTATATTCTTTTTTTTCTGGTATTTTGATAGTAAATTTACTTACTGCAAAATTTGGATAGTCTCATATTTTAAAATTTATTTTATCAAAAAAACTTTCAGCTTTCATAATTAACTTTTTAAAATTATCTTGTGAAATTATGATTTGATAATTAGGATTATATTTGGGTAAATTTCATATAATTTGTATATCTTTTGAATCAATTCAATAAATTTTTTTAGAAAAATAATCATAATCTGGCAATATTTCAGGCAATTTCCATTCTGAATTT
>WFMP01000126.1 GCA_015489035.1 Candidatus Altimarinota bacterium | reverse complement strand
CGCTCGTTCCATGAAATCTTTGTAATTAAGTCTTACTTGGTTACCTAGAAAAGTTTATGTCATTTTGGCATGAAGCCTCGCCCTTTAGGGCGGGGTTGTTCACAGAAATGAAATGTTTTAGGAAGTGAATGCAGCATTACAATAGATAGGGCCCCTTTTATTCCTGCTAAATTTAATATTATCCAACCATTTAATCCAACATAGTTAATTGATTTTGTTGCTTTTCCAACTAATAAAAATTTTGTCATTACAATTGCTCTAATTAATGTTGTTGCCACAAACATTATTAAAATTTCTTTCCAATAATAAATTAGATTATTAATATTAATCATACTTGCCATAGATATAAAAACTAAAATTACTGCAAAAAAACTAAAAGTATCTATTGTATTATAAATATTTTCTTGATTTACTTTTGTTGTGACTTGTTTTCTCAAAAATTTATAAATATTTTTATTTTTCTTTGTTTCAAGTGTTTCTACTCTCAATGAATTTTCAATTAGTGTTGTTATTGTAATAACACCAACTATAAGGGCTAAAATTCCTGAAACATTCATTATTTCAGCAAGAGTAAAAGTTCCATAAGTGACTCCTAAAATTATTAAAAGCTCTTGTTTAAATAAATTAAAAAGACTTAATAAATAAAAGCCAACGAAACCAATAACTAATCCAATAACTGTTGAAATGCTAAAAAGTTTTAATGAGATTAAAGGAATGTTTGTTAAATCGAAAGTTCCATTTATGATCCAGGGAAGTCCAATAAAATAAAAAGCAATCATTGCTGTTGCGTCATTTCCTAATGATTCTCCTTCTACTAATACTTTAATATTATGAGGAATCCCTTTGAATTGTGAGAATATGTTTCCTACGCTAATAGCGTCTGTAGCCATATTCATAGAAAATAAAGCTACATAAGCTCCAATGGATAACCCTCTTCCAAAAATATCAAGATAATAAAGTGAAACTCCTAATAATATAGAAATTGTAACTGAAAAAATTGCAAGATATCCTATACTCCATTTGAATTGCTTTATATCTTTCCATTTTAAATGCATTGCGTCATACATTAATATAATTGGAATTAAGAATAAAATTATTGTATCAAAATGTTTATTTATATGAATATTTAGTAATTCAGGTTGAAATTTATAGATAAGTACGGAAAGAATTATAATACTATGTGGTAGAGGTATTTTTACATATTTTTGTGCAATAGAAGCAATAAAGTAAACTACTATCATTGTTAAAAAAGCAATTTCTATTGTCATATGTTCCATATATTAATCTTTTTTTCTTTTTATTATACTTAATTTCTTCTTAATCTTTCTTTAAATTTTCTATGATATAATCATAGAAAAGGATTTTTTTATGACTAAGAACAAAATGAAAGAACTTTATTCTAAAAACTTTTTTGAATATATTGAGGCTCAAAAGCAAGTTAGAAATAATTTTTATGATTCTGAAAGTTTAATTGCTGAAATAACTATACAAGAGCTTGATCCAGAAACTAGTGGTGTTTATTTTTTTGAAATTCCTGTGGAAGTTATATCTATTGATATAAAGAAAAAAGAAATAAAATATAAAGATCCATTTAATTGGTATTTTCCAGGAAAAACAAAAGAATTTAAATTGATAAATCCTTCTTATTTTGAGGCTTTTTTATAAATATTCTTTATTTTTTATAGCTTTTTCAATATCTCTTTTTTGATCTTTTTCTTTTAGTTTTTGTCTTTTATCATATTTTTTTAAACCTTTTGCCAGACCAATAACTAATTTATATTTATTTTTAATTTTAGTTATTTTTATAGGAACTATCGTTAATCCTTTTTGAAGTGTTTCTTCTCTTAGTTTTCTAATTTGTTTCTTTGTCAGAAGTAATATTCGGTCTCTTTTTTCTTCAGGTCTATCTAAGGTTACATAACTTGGAATACTTAAATGTCCATTTTTCCATATAGCTTCTCTACCTTGTATTGAAATAAAGCTGTCTTTTAATGAGGCTTTTCCTTCATTTAATGCTTTTACTTCTGGACCAAGTAAAGATATTCCTGCGGTATATTCTTCTATAATATCAAAGTCATGATATACTTTTCTATTTGTAATAGTCATTTTTTTTATCCTTTTTTATTTTTAACTTTTAATGAGTTGAATAATTTCATTTGATTCCCCTTTTTTAGCCATATTTAGAAAAATGTTTTTCATATATTTTTCATGATTTTTATTTTTTACTTTTTTTAAAGCTTTTTCAACTTTTTTTGGAAT
>WFMP01000125.1 GCA_015489035.1 Candidatus Altimarinota bacterium | reverse complement strand
TTGCGATTTTTGATGTGCTTAATTTTTTAAATCATAATGAGTTGAGTATATTTTTATCGGATATCTCTAAAAGTTTAAATGACGGCGGAGTATTTTTAGCAGATATCAATACACTACACGGTTTTAGAGATGTTGCTGTGGGCAGTGTAAGTGTTGATAATAAAGATGAGTTTTTATGCGTTGACGCAGAGTTTGAAGACGATAAGCTGTATAGTGAATTTACGCTGTTTACATCAGATGGCATGGGGAAATATATCAAAACTCAAGATGAGATTGTACAGTATTATCATAAAATAAGGTTTTTTGAAAAACAATCTTCACTAAAGCTTGTAAAAAAACAAGCCGTTTCACTTTATGATAAAAATGATAAAAATCTTTTGATATTTAAATCTTAACTCTCTATTTATTAAGATCATATATCATATACTAGGTCAAGCAGCAATTATCGTCACTGCATTCTTTTTTTTAAAAAAATAGGATTTTATGACATAATATATCACAAATCCCCAAAGAACAAATGTTGAAGCCCATGCAATCAGACTCGCATGTTCATCTATATGTACTAACTTTTTTACGTTGACATCACGAAACAGATAATCAAGTCCAAGTCCAAAAAGGATAGAACCGATAACAATAGTCCCCAAATAAATATAGACCGTTCTTGTACCGAGCATCTTTTTAACTACACCTATTGTAACAGTGTTTGTTGCAGGACCTGCACTTAAAAAGACAAATGCCGCTCCTGGGCTTACACCGGCTAGCATCAGTCCCGCTGCTATTGGGAGTGAAGCGGTTGCGCAAACATACATTGGTACGGCAATGGCAATAGCTACAATATAAGAAAGCCAATTATATTTTACTAAAATATTGCTTAAATTTTCAGGCATAGCCACTGTGATGAGCGCACCAAGAAGAAGCCCCACCAAAAGAGGAGAGGCGATATCTTTTAAAAGTGTACCAAAAGCGTAAGAGAGAGCTCGTTTTGGCATATAATCTGTCTTAGACTCACAAGATGTGCCGCTACAGCAGCTTCCATCGCTACAACTCTCTTCTTTTTCCTCCTTTTTCGGTGTTGACACAGCAGAAAATGCCATAGTTGCATTTGGCTGCGTTTGGGATGGCGCCATACTAAATGCAGCCTTTGATGTTGGTGCTTTTTCTTCCTTTTGTTGCTCCTCTTTTGCATAGATATTTGTTAAAATCCCTGCAATTATGGAGATAATCATCGAAGTGACAACACGGTAGATGGTAAATGCCCAGCCAAACATTCCGTAGGTTGCTAAAATGGAGTCCACACCTGTAATCGGGGTGGAAATAAGAAAGGATAGGGTAGAACCGTTACTAGCTCCACTTTTTTTAATCCCTGCTGCAAGTGGAATAACACCACATGAGCAGACCGGAAGAGGAATACCAAAAATGGTTGATTTTACGACTGAGATAATAGAGTCATGACCGAGATGATTTTTTACAATACTATCAGGTACCAACTCATGTAAAAAGCCTGCAAAGATAAGTCCAAAGAGGATGTAAGGTGCCATGGCATTGCTTAAATCAACCAAGGCGGAGAAAAAGAGCGTTACGTATTCCATAATTTTCCTATTAAAGTTCTTTTTTATGCTATAATTTATATAACGATATTGTTATATAATAAAACTTCAAAAGAGATTGAATGAAAAAATTAGTTATTTTGGCAAAAGTATTTTCAGATATTAATCGGGTCAAAATAATAGCATTGATGCATCGAGAAAAAGAGTTATGTGTTTGTGAAATTTGTGATACCCTGCAACTCTCTCAACCTCTTGTTTCACGTCATTTAAGGCAGATGCGTGATGCCAAGCTTGTAAAGACAAAACAGAGTGGAAAATGGATAATATATTCTTTATATGAAAATGAGATTCTGCATTGTTTTTTAAATATAATACAAGAAGATATAGAAAAATTGCCTGAAATGATATCGTGTACTGCAAGGTAGAAGATAGATTATAAATTTGTAAATTTTTTTAAATAAGCATAAGTTGTAACGATATTCTACAATTTTGACTTAATTAAGAAAATGGGGATTTGAAAAGTATTACAAACTTTGGTGTATTGGCAAGAAACAAAGATATTTCTATAAATGAAGGGGTATCCAAAAATATTTTTCTAAAGATTGTAAGAAGAAATTTCAACATAAAAAACGACCGGAACAGTTGTCGATACCATTCTTGATAGGATTATTCACTTATCTCAACAGAATCACATTTTTTTATGATACAATATTTTAAGGAATTTGTTATGAATCTAAAGCAATCGTATTTGGAGTTTTCACGTTTAAGTAAATATCTACAATCACTTGCTATTTTGTTTGCACGATTAGTTGTAGCATATGGCTTTTATCAGCCAGCTATGATGAAATGGAATGATATAGATGCTGTTGGAAAATGGTTTGGATCCATGGGCATACCGCTGCCACTTTTAAATGCTTATATGGCAGCAGCAACAGAGATAACTGGCGTGGTTCTTTTAACGCTTGGTTTTTTTACAAGACTTATTTCAATTCCACTTGTCGTGGTCATGATAGTTGCAATTTTAACAGTGCATCTGCATAATGGTTTTGATTGTGGCAATAATGGCTTTGAGATCCCACTTTATTATATTGTCTTTTTACTAATTTTTATCTCTCATGGGGCAGGTAAATTTAGTTTAGATCATCTATTTTTTAGAGCGTAGCAATGAATAAATTTATATCTTTTGTTCCGTTTGTACAAAGATTAAATGATCCACATTTTTCTGTTTTTGTTTTTCTATTTAAGGCTTTTGTGCTACTTTTTATAATTATATCAATAGTATTGTTTATTTATGATAGATTTATACAAAGGGATAATCAGCTTCTTATAAATTATCCGCTTATAGGTAGGCTTAGATATTTTTTCTATCTTTTACGAGATCCAATGCGCCAATATTTTGGTGATGAGAAATTTTACGAATCATTTGATAAGGTTAGATGGGTGTACAGCGCAGCAGAGAGTAAATCTTCTTATACCTCTTTTTCTGTG
Organism: Candidatus Altimarinota bacterium; assembly: GCA_015489035.1. GTDB lineage: Bacteria > Patescibacteriota > Gracilibacteria > Absconditabacterales > Absconditicoccaceae > S009-33. The sequence goes on along the minus strand of WFMP01000125.1, from coordinate 2,558 downwards.
GGTCAACCTATAAAAAATGCTAAGATATCTTTAAAAAATGTTAATTGCGTATTAAATACTTCAGAAGTACAAAAAAACTTTAGTGTGGTATTTGGTGAAGATTTAAAGTATCCTTTTAAGACGAAGTCTGTTATCGGCAGAAGTGCAATGAGCGATGGTGCTATTTCGCCAGAGGGAACACGTGCTTTTAGTAAAGGTGCCTATCTCGGAGGTTTTGCTATTAATACAGGTGAAGGAAGTCTTACTTCAAACTTTTTTTATACATATCAGTGCAATAGAAAAGATTATGCTTTTTTAGATGTAAAAGAAGGAACTTTTTTTGCAAAATACAGCTATAAATTATTACGATATCTTGTTGGTAAATCCATAGCAATTGATCTTTATCGTGATATGGTTATAGGCAATAAAGAGCAGGAGAGTTATCTTTTTGATGAGAAAAATATGATATGTTTTCGCATAAACTATGATGCACCATTGGAAGATTTTCCAAAAGAGATTCCATCAGATATACCTGATATTATCTTTCAGATGGGAAGTGGACTGTATGGAGTTCGAGATAAAGATGGTAACTTCGATGAAGTTCGCTATCAAAAAGTTATGCGCTTTTCACGTATGACTGAGATTAAGATGGCTCAAGGAGCAAAACAAACGGGAGGAAAACTACTAGCTTGTAAGGTAAGCGAAGCTATTGCATATTACAGAGGCGTTCAACCACATAAAAATCTTTTTAGCCCAAACCAGTTCCCATTTGCTCATACTCTTGAAGAGTTGTTCGATTTTATCGGTAGATTAAAAACACTATCCCAAAAGCCAGTAGGTGTAAAGATAGTTTTGTCATCTAAAGAAAATTTTTTAGAATATGCTGACCTGCTTAAACAAAGAATTGAGGCAAACTCACATGCATATCCAGATTTTATAACCATTGATGGCGCGCATGGAGGTAGTGGAGCGGCACCATTGGCGATGATGATGTCTGTTGGTATGACAATCACAAAAGCTCTATATTTAGCAAATAAAATTTTGAAAGAATATGACATAAGGGATAAAATAAAATTAATAGTTAGCGAAAAAGTTTTAACACCTGATGATGCTGTTGTGCTTTTTGCTATGGGTGCTGATTATATTGCAATTGCCAGAGCATTTATGATGAGCGCGGGTTGTATTCGTGCACGTGAGTGTTCAGGTGTAAATGGTAGAAGCTGTCCAGTTGGTCTTGCAACGCAAGATAAAGGTAAAAGGCGTTCATTCTTAGTTGAACAAAAAGCACGCCACATTGCAAGGTACCATAATCAGATGATAGAAGGCATGCGTAGTCTGTTGGCCATCATGGGTGCTAGAAGACTATCGGACTTATCAAGCGATAATCTTATATTTAAAGATAATGATGGTATTTTGCATATGGATATTGATGAGTATTTTGATAATATTTTGAGGAATTGAGCTTATAGGCATCTTAGGATCGTTCAAAAATGTGTCAATCGGGTAAAATAACAAAATGCTTTATGATTATGACGTATTTGACTTAATTAAGAAAACGGGGGTTCGAAAAGCCACTTTTTCTGATAACTCACCAAGTAATAACCAACTAAATTTAACTGTAAACTTTTATTAAGTCCACAATATAAACTAATCATATTTTTCATGTAAAAAAATATTTTTCGAATATTTTCTTTTGCAATTGTTCCAGTCGTCTTTCATATTGAAATTTCTTCCTACAATCTTTACAAACACATCTTTGAATACTTCTGTAATTATACCATTCCCCAATAAAAATCAAAACTAGTAACTAATTATGGCATTAAAATTGGAGAATCACAATATAACTACAAGAACTAAAACAAGAGATGAGAAAAGCGACAGATGGACGTTATAAATTAAGGGTAAATACAATACTATTAAGCAAAGATGGAAAAAGGTCTTGTAAAATACGGGAATATTTATTAATAGGGAGTGACGCTTATTGTAGATGGATAATGATGGTGATTGAAAAGCTTTCAAGAATATAAAGATTACAGGACGAAAAGAAGTAAACCCTGCATATGAAGATTGTATTTTTGAAGAACTATTTGATAGTTTAACTCCTATATTTTTACCTTCATATTCGCCAGAACGAAATCCTGTTGAAAGATTTTACGGTGAAGTTCGTAAGAGTACCGCCAATAGATTATTTGAAAATATTGAGTACTAAGAAGCTGTTATTAATGAAGAGGTTGCCAAGTGGATGAATAATTTTGCAAAAATGAAAAAAACTAGCTGGATATGATTGGATTTTAGAACAGTTTAAAATATGTGTATTTAATGGGGGATGATATAACTTTTGATTATTGGTACGTAAGATCAGCTATTATAAAAGTAGAGATTTACTCACAGGGATGTGATTGCAAAATTTTTTTGGTTTTTAAGAAATATTAAATTATTATTTATTGTATTGATTTGCTACATCTTGTATCTTTTTTAAAACTTCCGAAGCTACTTTATCTTTTGTGGGCTTATCTAGTTGAGATAAAACCATATCAAAACATTTTGGCATCATAGATGTGAGGCAGTCTAGTTTGTCT
>WFMP01000124.1 GCA_015489035.1 Candidatus Altimarinota bacterium | reverse complement strand
TTATAGTTTTAAAAAAATACTAAAAATTATAAATCAAAATTTTCAAAATTCTGCTCTATATCGATCTGTCTATATTGGAACATTATCAGCATTAATTGCAACAGCTACTAATCCATACTTATTTTCTTTTGATAATTTATGGATGCTTTTCGCACCATTATCAATAGTTAATATTTATTATATTGAGAAAAAGGAAAAATATGAAGAAAAAAATTACAATATTAATGGCAACTTATAATGGGGGAAAATATATTGTAGAACAACTAAATAGTATTATTAATCAAACGTATGAAAATTGGGAACTGTGGATTAGAGATGATTTATCGATAGACAATACTCTTGCCATTATTAAAGAATATAGTATAAGAGATAATCGCATAAATTTGTATCAAGATGACTTGAAAAACTTAGGTGCTACAATGAATTTTTCAACTTTATTAAATGGTGTTTCGTTAACTAATTATATAATGTTCTCCGATCAGGATGATATATGGTTGCCATTTAAAATAGAATTAACATTGAAAAAAATGTTAGAAGTCGAAAAGGCCAATGATGACAAACCTATTTTGATATATTCTGAATTAACACTTGTCGATAATAATTTAGATGTTATAAAATTAAAAAAATTTAAAGTACCAATAGATATTAAAATAAATGATATTATCGCTCAGAATTTCATTTATGGTTGCACAATGATGTTAAATAAAAAGTTAGTTAAATTATGTACACCAATTAGTTGTCTAGCTGAAAATCATGATTATTGGATTTCACTTATCGCAGCAAGTTATGGATCTATAGTTAAAGTAAATAAGCCATTAATTCTTTATAGGCAACACGAGAACAACGTATCGGGAAGCTATGAAAATTCGCTTCTTTCATCCAGAATAAAACGTCTTTTAGATAGTAGCTATCAAGAACAACTTTACAATAAACTATTAATGTATGATGCTATAATTAAACATTTAAATTCATTAAAATTAGATACTAGTTTTATTAAAAGATATGCAGAAATTTTTCAAAAAAATAAATTTTACAGGTTGTACTTTATTACAAAACATAGAATTTATAAATATGGCTCAGGTAATTTAGCCATATTAATGCACTATATAAGTGTATTTAATTATTCTACACCTAAAGGAAAGCTTAAATGACTCTCATAGATACATCAAGAATAAACATTGGAGGAGGGAAGGTATTACTTTTATATTTAATTAACAAATTAGAAAATAAAAATAATGTAATTTTTTTGCTTGATGATAGATTGGATGAAGCAGCTTTGTTTAATAAAAACAATCATAAGAAATATAAATCAAAAGGTGCTTCTTATTTCTTTATAGAAAAATTTAAATTAATTTTTAAAAAAGATTCTATATATTTTTCTTTTATAAATATTCCATCAATTTTAATGGCTACATTTAAAGTAAAACAAATTGTGTATATTCATAATTCTTATGTTTTTGAAAGTAAAAATTTAAAGTTTAAAGTATTAAGAATATTATTTAGAATTTCAATATTTTTAGATAAAAAAATTAAATTTTATGTTCAAACAAATACTATGAAAGCGAAATTTATAAAGACTTTTAAATATTATAATGTTGAAGTAATGCCTTTTTATAATTTACAAATAATTGAAATATATAAAGACAAACATAAAGAAAATAACATAATATATGATTTTATTTATGTTGGATTACCTTCTAATCATAAAAATCATGATATCTTAATAGAAGCATTGAAATTATTGCCTAAAGATGTTTTTATTACTATTGCAATGACTATTCCAGAATATGAAACAGCGCTTTTGAATAAGATTAAAGACTTAAATACTAATGTGCAAATTATCAATTTAGGATTATTATCATACAAATCTACTTTAGAAAATTTTTCACTTTCAAGGTGCCTTATTTTTCCATCATTAAAAGAATCTTTTGGATTACCTTTGATTGAGGCTCAGATAATTGGACTTGATATACTTGCTTCGAATTTAGAATATGTTTATGATGTCATTGATCCTATTGATACTTTTAATCCATATGAGGCTAATGATATTAAAC
>WFMP01000123.1 GCA_015489035.1 Candidatus Altimarinota bacterium | reverse complement strand
CTATGATTGAATATAAATTACATAACGAACGAGGTAAGGCATTGCTTGTAGCGTTAAAGTTACTATCAAATAGTAATTGGCTTGGTGCTTACGGCTTTGGTTATATCCAACAATATTTTTCCAATTATATTGGCCATATTATAGGACTAAGTGGGAATGTTGGTATGCTTTTTAATGGATATATATCTGTTTGGATTTCTGTTGGTATTTTAGGGGTGATTTATCATCTTTCTTTATTATATTTTGGTTGGAGTCTTCGTTCTTTAATCACCGTTGTTTTACCAGTTTATTGGTTTGTTGTAGTTAATACAAATCCCATGAATCAAAGTATGTATTATTTTATTTTTCTAGGTATTGCAGCTGGATATATAACGCAAATAAAAAAGGAAAACATTTGAAACGACTAGCAATAGTAGCTACAAGCTATATTATAAAATATGATGGCATAAGTGTTTATAGCGAAAACTTAATTCGTGAACTTTTAAATTCAAAACCTGTATTAGAAAAGAATATTTATTTAGATATATATATAGGTAAAAGTGTTGTAGAGTTATTAAAATCCAGAGTCCTAACAAACGGTAAGATACCTGAAAATGTACGATTTATAGCTGTTGAAGATAAAAATATTTTTCTAAAAATGTTTACTCTTGTAAAATCATTAAGACAAAATACAAAATATAATTTAGTTCTTATGTGTAATTTTATGCCTGCATTTTTTGTAAATTCTAAAACCATAAAAGTTATTCATGACTTTTCTGTTAATCATAATCCAGAGTTGTTTTCTAAAGGGTATTCTATATATCATCATTTATTATTACTTTATGCAAAATATTTTGATTATGGTATAGGATATATTTCTAAAGCAACTTTGAGTGATTTGAAGTATTATTATAATATTGACGAGTCCAAAAAACCACTACTGTATCTACCTAATGGAATCCCTTTTAAAGTAAAGCAGTATAAACGCCCAAGTTTAGATCAATTTGAAAATAAATTCAATAAAAAATCTCTTGATTTATTGGTTGTTGGAAGAATCAATCGACATAAAGGATTTGACAGAATCTTAGAATTTCTTAAGTATTACGATAAACAACTTTTCGAAAAATCTATTTTTGAAACTGTTACTTTAAATATATCCGGCAAACAAACAAAAGAGACTCAAGAACTTTTAGAAGGATTAAATTTGCAAAATATAAAACTGAAATTTCATGGTTTTGTAAATGACCAAGAGCTTAATCAACTTTATACCGATGCACATTTTTGTTTCTTTCTTTCAAGAAATGAAGGATATGGTTTGCCATTGGTAGAAGCCATGTGGTTTAGAGCTGTTCCGATACTTTCAGATATTCCTATTTTTAATGAGATTATGGGAAATAAATATAAAAAATTTAATGATAAAAGTGGCTATACAAAAGAAATAGGTGATTTTATAGAGAATATATTTTTATCAAAAGCTTTAAAAACAGAATATATGCAAGATATTGATAAAATCATACAAAGAGAAAGCGAAGGATATAACTTAGCAGCATCAAATTTAATTAATTATTTATTTAATAAGGATAAACATGAATAAAATATCAGGTTCAATAGTTCTTTATCACAATAAAAAAGTAGAAGTTCAAAAGGTAATTGACAGCTTTTTAAATACAAATTTAGATGTTGTTTTATATTTAGTCGACAATTCATCAAATGATGATTTGAAAATTTTAGCAGCATATGATGATAGAATAAAATATATATTTAATAATGCAAATCTTGGTTATGGAAGTGCGCATAATATAGCTATTAGAAAAAGTATAGAATCAAATGTGACATATCATGTGGTCTTAAATCCTGATATATATTTTAATAAAGGTGTTTTGGAAGAGTTGTATGAATATATGGAAAAAAATAAAAATATAGCTAATGTAATGCCTAAAGTACTTTATCCTGATGGTGAAATTCAATACCTTGCAAAACTTATACCTACTCCTATGGATTTAATATTTAGAAGATTTATACCTTTTAAGAAATATAAAGAGAAGTTAAACCAAAGATACGAACTTCGTTTTAGCTCGTATGATAAAGTGATGGATATTCCTGTCTTAAGCGGATGTTTTATGTTTTTAAGAGTAGAAAGCTTACAAGATATAGGCTTATTTGATGAAGATTTTTTTATGTATCTTGAAGATACTGATCTTGGTAGAAGAATACATGCAAAGTATCCAACAATCTATTATCCTAAAGTTCAAATAACACATGCATACGCAAAAGAATCATATACTAATAAAAAACTTTTGATGTACCATATCAAATCAGCTATACATTATTTTAACAAATATGGATGGATTTTTGATAAACGAAGAAAAGAAATAAATAAAAAATGTTTGAAAGAGTTGGGATATAAAAATGATTAAAATATTTAAATCTATCTTTTTTTTAATGCTTTTAAAAATCTCTCTTTTTGCAAATACTCTTTTAAATTACAACATATCTGCAGTAGATGCTCTTCCCCAATCTCATAAAAGTGCTTTGATTTTAAAAAATTATTTATCTAAAACATTATTATACGATGTTAATAATATAAAATCTATATCCATAATATTGGGAATTATGAAGGATAAACCCCTTAAAAATATTTCAAAACCAATACATTCATTTACAAATGATGGATTTATGGTTACATATAAACATAAAAATTTGTATATCATAGGAACAAATATCAGAAGTTTGCGTTATGGGATATATGCTTTTTTGGAAAAGTTGGGATATGGATTTTTTTCTGCAAATTATGAAGTTATTCCTAAAAAAACAATTATTAATGTAAATAAGATGCATATAATATCTCAAGCTCGTTTTAAATATAGAGAAATATTTATGTATGAAGCTAATAACAATAATAAATTTGCTATTAAAATGCGTCTTAACGGGCATTTTGGAAATTTATCACTTGAAAAAAAATCACCATTTTTTATACCTGTTTTTAATCAATTTCCACCTTTTACGCTTGTCCCAAAAATGTATAAGAAACTATTCCCAAAATATTTTTGTGATGGAGGGTTAGATTATTCACTAAAAGGTGTTAAAAAACTTGCTAGTTTAAGTATGCTTTATTATATTAAAAAATTACATATATATCCCGGTAGTCAAATATATCTTTCGCATATAGATAAAAATAGTTTTTGTAACTCTGCTTCAAGTCGAGAAATATATAAAAAATATGATTCTCCTTCTGCAACATTTTTGGGTTATGCAAATACTATAGCTATTAATATTGCAAAAAAATATCCAGATATAAAAGTTTTTATGGAAGCTTATTTGTGGAGTAGAAAAGCACCTAAACATTTTCCTTCATTAGCAAAAAATTTAGAAATATTTTTTTCTGATATAGAAGCTAATTTTGCAGAACCTCTTAAATCAAAAGAAAATTTGCCTCTTTATAAAGATTTAACAAGTTGGTTGAAATATAAAAGGGATATATATATTTGGCATTATATTACAAATTTTAATGGCTATTTGCAGCCTTTTCCTGATTTTTATGCAACCGCAAAAGATCTAAAAGAATTTGAAAAATTAAAATATGTAAAGGGGATAATGCTAGAAAGTGCATATAATACTCCAAAAAGTGATTTATCTGATATGAAATTATGGATATATTCCAAATTATTATGGAATCCTAATTTAAATATCAATGCTTTAATAAAAGAATTTTGTGATGCTTATTATGGTCCTGCTTCGTCTAATATTCAATTATATTTAAAACTTTTGAATAATTCTGTAATAAAAACACATTCAAAATTATCTGTCAAAACACCTATAAACGAAGCTTATCTAAATGATATATTTTTGTATAAAGCAAAAGAACTTTTAGAAAATGGACTAAAAAAGGTTAAAAATAATCCTATATATAAAGAACATGTTCAAAGCGTTTTAGCCTCTATTTATTATATTTTGCTAATGCAAGGTAAGATCAATCAAGTTGATAGAATAAAATTTAAACAGTTTTTAATAGATAGTAAGTTGAAATATTTCTCAGAAGGAGGAAAAGTGCAAGAGCTATTTAATATGTTAAAAATAAACAGTAAAACAGCTTCTCTTCCTGTTGGTATTCATATTAATGGGCATAAATTTATTGATTTTCAAGAAGGTAGTTTGATTCTTTGTTGTGCAAAAATTGTAAAAGATAATAGTGCTTCCAATGGTATGGCTGTTAGAATGAATGGAAATAGGGCAGATTGGGGAATACAACTTCCTTTAGATATGTTGCCTCCAGGAAGATGGACGATTTATGCAAGCATTAAGATAAAGCTAGCCGAAAATGATTCATTTGTGGATAAAATAGTACCGGCTATTTTTTATGGTATATATGGAGCACATATTAAAAATGGTAAATTAATAGCTTCATTAGCTAATGAACAATATCATGAAATAAAGATTGGAACAGTTACTGTCAATAAGAATGATAAAGCAGTCGTATGGATAAGGCCCCCTAATAACAGGTACGTAAAATATATCTATGTTGACCGTATATTTTGCATAAAGGATTAGCAGTCTATATAAACTTAATAAATAAAATTTATCTATTAAGAATTTCTTCTATATAATTATGTTATAATACAGATGTTTAGAATGGAGAGGGGAGTAATAGTATGGATAAAGAAGAAAAGTATGAAGTTGAAAAGATCGCTGATAGCACAAGAAGAGACTTTATAAAAAGATTTGGTTCATTTGCAGCATCTGCTCCACTGGCCGGTTATATTTTATTAACTCCAAGTGCTTCTGCCGCCTCTATCACTAGTTCTATTGAGGTTAGTTTCACGGGTTTTTTTAAATTTTTTTTTAAGAGTGCCAGTGGAAATAGTTTTGAAGGTAGTTTTGATGGTACCTTTGAAGGTGAATTTAAGGGTGTCTTTGATGGTGAAATTGGATGATATCGTAAAAATAGCTATAATTAACCATGATTTTAGTGATAGAATTTGATAGCAATTTCTTCAAAATATGAGCATTTATTAATATATATACATGAAGAGAATGTTTTTGTTTGGTCTAAAAATTCTCACTCGGCATATATATTTGAGGGTGTTTTTGGCGCTCTATTTTTTTTGATAGAAGAACATGGCTACTGTGTTTCACCTGATAAATATCTGAAATTACTAGGTTTAAAACAAAACTCTATAACGCTAGCTTTTATCAAACAGATAAATAAACTTATTTATAAAAAAGAATCTTGCAAGAGTCCAATTAAAGAGGAAGTGTACTTAGTAAACACTTCATCTATACGCCAACTTCATTTCCAGAGTGAAGGGTTAGTATGTGCTCTTTATAATACATTTTTTCATCTTTATTGTGATAAAGATTTAAATACATCTATTTATCCTATATTTAATTATCTAAAAACTGAGAAAAATAATATAAAAAATATTCCATATTTTTTTAGCATTAAATTGGAAAATAAAGTTTATAATTTATATGTCAATGATGAGAAAAAAGAGAGCGTTACCAAAGAAGAAAATATTTTGTGCGTTTTGATGGATCTCATACGTGTTACTCTTTATGTTAATAATGATTATTTAGTAGCTTTTCATGCGGCATCACTAGTTCATAAAAATAGAGCTTATATATTTCCTGGCATATCCGGCTCGGGTAAAAGTACCTTAAGTACTTTTTTGATGTACAATGGATTTAAATTGTGTTCAGATGAAGCAACTATTATAGATCGAACATATAATATAAAGTCTATTCCTTTGCCAATTACAATCAAAGAAGGTAGCTGGAATATTGTTAAAGATTTTGTAAAAAATTTTAATTTTTTACCTACATATAAACGCTTAGATGGACAAAATATCAAATTTGTTATACCTACAACTGCCGTTCATAAAAAAAGCACCTTTTCCGATATAATAATTATTTTTCCAAAATATAAAGACAAATCACCAATTAAACTTAGAAAACTCACAGTAGTAGAAGCTTTAAAAACTTTAAAAGAAACACAATACCAATTAGAAGACCCCTATAGTTTTACTGTAGTAAAACAATTTTTAACATTTTTATTTTCCACTAGGGTGTATATGCTTACTTATAGTAATTTGTCTGAAGCTATGAGCGCGCTTAATGAGCTAAACAATAATGAATAAATTAGAAGTAACTTATATACTGTCACAGATCACTACTCCATATGAGGTAGATTTTTCAAGTTTAAAAAACACAATTTTACAATTAAATCGTTCCAAATGGGAAATGATAGTTAATATAGCGAATCAAAAAGGCATTATACCGCTTCTTTACGCCTCTCTTAAAGAAAAACATTTGTTGAGTTATATTAATGATAAACAACTATCCAATTATTTACAAGAAATCTATAAACTTAATGAAATAAGAAATAATGCTATTGTTGAACAAATTATTGATATATGTACTTTTTTAGAAACAATAAACATTAAACCTATTTTGCTTAAAGGAGCCGCAGCTCTTACTGAACATCATTACAAACATATTGGTTCTAGAGTAATGACTGATATAGATATTTATATCCCAGATGGGCAAATTTACAAAGCAATTGATATTCTGAAAAAAAATGGATATTCTGAAATTAATCCAAAAGAATCATTGCGTAAAGATTGGCATGACTATAGAAGAATGTATAAAAGTCATGTTTATGCTGCTGTTGAGCTGCATAGATATTTCCTTTTATCTTCAACGATGCCTTATTTCTCAGAAACTAATCTAGACAGGCTTATTAAACCAAGCATAATGATTGAAAATGCTTTCGTGTTGGCACCAGTTTATGAATTGTATCACTCCTTTTTGCATAGTGAGATTAGCAATGAAAACTATAGGTATAAAAGTATTGATATTAGGCATCAGCAACATTTTTCTCAAATGCAATATAAATATAATATTGATTTAAAAAAGATAGATAATTTGATATCTGATAAATATGTATTAAAGGCTTGGCAAACCTATTGTTGTATTCAAAATAAATTTTTTCATGTTGATATTAATCAAGATATCTCTTCTTGTAAGAAATATCTTAGATACTATAGGCAAAAATTAAAAACGACTAATACATATTTGGTTATGGTAAAAAATATTATCAGACTAGTGGTTTATAAAGTGCACCCCAAATCTTTGCAAGAAAAATATCATTATAAATATAAAATAATGTATTTAATTTATCTTCTATATTATTTTGGTAGTACATCTTTACAGCTTATCTTTCAAAAAGAAAAGCGCCATAATGTTATGGATAATCTTAAACATTACATGTAGATTACTTGGAATTTAGATTTAAAGTCTGGATTTGGTATTTAAAAAAATATTATAAGATAATGACTTTATGGACATCCTTGCTTATAGAAAATCATAGATACTCTTGGTTCTCTTCATAGATTAAATTTATGCATATTTCAGCCTCAATAAATTTTATTTGTTTATATGCATCAATCATAGTTCTTAGAGGAAGTTATATTAATTTTTTTGCATTTTGTATTAAAATGTTTATTTTTTTCTCATAATACCGCATATCTTTTTTTGTTTTTGCTTCAAATCTAGTCACTAGTACCGGAGTCGTATTGCTTGCTCGAACCAATCCCCATCCATTTTCAAAAACAATTCTAACACCATCAATATCTATAATATCTTTTATTTTGGGAAAATCTTTTGGCGGATGCTGAAGCATCTGTTTAATCGTGTCTATAATTTTAAATTTTTTCTCTTCCGTGGTTTTGATTTTAATTTCATCAGTTGAAAATGTTTGCGGCAATTTATCTAACTCTGCATCTACATCAATCCCATCATGTATCAACTCCAAAAATCTTAAAGTTGCATAGATGGCATCATCAT
>WFMP01000122.1 GCA_015489035.1 Candidatus Altimarinota bacterium | reverse complement strand
TTTATTTTAATTATAATTTATAAATTATGAAATTTTTATCTACATTTGATAGTAATTTTAAACAAGATATTTTAAATAAAAATATTGATAAATATTGAAAAGACGAAGTTTTTCTTATAATCCATGGTAGATTTTATTATTATTTTTATATTGTATTACCTATAGTTTTCTCCTTCGTATGACTAATATTTTATATAACAATATTTTTTTATTTATTATCTTTTATTTCTTCTGGGTTTAAAACAGTTTATATATTGTTTTGATTATTAATTTTACTAGTTCTATTTATTCCTTTATGATTAAAATTATTTAAAAAATATATTGACTATATATTAGATTTTATAATAATTACACCTAAAAATTTAATACATTATGATCAAGAGTGATTATTATCTAGAAAATGAAGGACTATAGATGTAGAAAAAATAAAGACTTTGACTGTAAATAAGAGTTGATTACTTAGAAGTATGTTTAATTTCTGAAATATCATAATTTTGACAGAATGAGCCGAATTGTGAGAATGACAAATAGATTTTTATTATGTGGATGAACCTGAAAAGGTTAAAAATATTATTGTAGATATTATGTGAGATAAGGTTGAGTAAAATTAAGTATATTCTATTTTATTGTGTGAAATATTATTTTGTCAGTTTTGTTTAAAATTATATTATTGATATAAGTCTATCTTCTATAATAAGTTTTCACCGTCATACTTGTTTTCAGAATTGTATGAATAATTCTTGTATTTTTTTATGGTAAAAATCATTATACTTTCTTTTTTATAATTTTATAATTTTATAATTTTTCTTGAAATTTATTTAATGTATTTATAAAATCCGTCCAATGAATTGCTTTTCTGAAATATTTGTTATTTCTTTGTTTGATATAATTTCTTTCATATTTGACAAATAGTTTTTTATAAATATAATCTATACATAACTTTATATTAATAAGTAATCTTTAAATGTCAAAAATAGATACTAAATTGTTAAATTTAATGCATCAGTTATACAATCTTACTGAAATTGAAGAGAAAGATTTTTTGGATATGATTAATTGATTTAATGACGAAGAGAAAAAAGAAATAGGTTATATGTTGTGGGAAAGACTAAAAGCTGAAGAATGATTGTTTTCTAGATTTATGAGGAAAATTAAAAATATTTGAAATAATATTGAGGAACAGAAAACAAAACTTGAAGCTGACCAAATGTTGTTAAATTTATAAATAAAAATAAAATAAAAATGAAATTTAAAATTAAAGAACTTTTTATAATAAATGGACCAGAAACTCAAAAGGAATGAGATATTATAGAAGTAAAAAAAGAAAAAAATAAAGATCAATTAAAAATTTCTGATAAAGGTTATGATAATTTTCTTACATCTCCAGATACAAAATTAAAATATGAAGACAAAATAGATTTAAAAAATAAAATTCAAAATACTTTGTCTAATATAAATTCTAAATTAGAATGATTAATAGGTTTTTGATTTACTGATAAGTGAAAAGCGAATATTGAATATTGACAAGACACAAAATATTTAAAAGAAGTTTCATGAGAAATAAACAATGCAACAAGAGAATTTATTAAATGACAAGAAAAAGCTAAGGATAATTTGAATAATGGTATGGATAGTTTTACAGATAAATTATCATGAATTAAAGAGAAAGCTACAAGTGCTGAAAATTTAAAAAATTTTTTAAATAAATCGGAAGATAAAAAAGGAAAATCTACTTTAAATAAAATAGCTAGTTTTATTCCTTGATCTGAATATGTGAAATCTAAAGATTCCCATGATGAATTAGTAAAAACAGAAAAAAATGCAGGTCATGTAAATTTTTAAATTAAAAAAACTACCCGAATATTGTTTAGGTAGTTTTTTAATTACTTAATGTTTGATATTATTTTCATGATCTACTATATCATTATCTTTGAATAGATAATCTTTAAGTTCATGATCTAGATTAGTATCATTTTTTCTTATCCATTCTAACAACATAGATGCATGTTCTTTTTCTTCATTTGCATTGTGTATTAGAATAGCTTTTAATTCAGAATTACTACAAGCATCAGCTCTTTGATTATACCAATCTACTGCTTCAAATTCTTCTCTTAAACTATCTATAGCTCTTTTCATATCTAAAGTGTCGTCTGTAAGATTTTCTCTTTTTTCATGTAACATTTTTATCATATTAACATATAAAATATATAACAAGAATAATTCTTATTATAAAATCGATACTATATTTTATAATGTTTTTTTCAAGTTATAATTTTTAATTACTTAATTGTTTTTCAAAATATTCTTCTTTTGTTATGTTTTTGATTTCAATAGTTTTGTTTGGACATATTCAAGCTAATTCTTTTTCTAAGATTTCTTTATTTTCTGGTTTTGTTATAATTTGAAAGTTAGTATTTGATATGATATAAACTATTATATTTCAGTTTTCTTCGTCTATTTCTCAAAAGTTTTTGATAATTCATTTTACGATAGGTGAGTTTAACTTTGAAATTAATTTAGTTTTTATATCCTCACATTCTGTAGTTTCTACTTTTTCTTCATTTTTTTTAGTTTCTTGTTTTTCTGGAGTTGTCTTTGTTGTTGTATTCTCATTGAATTGTATTTTTTTATTTCAAATAATTGTTTTGTAAGCCAAAGCAGGAGTTGGAAACAATTTGATGTTTACATATATTTCGTTGAATAAATTTATTAATCTTAAATTTTCTTCTGTATTTTCTAATAAATGTTCATCCAAATAAGATAAAATATCTTTTAAAAAATTTGTTAAATCTATTCATTTACTCTGTAAATCTTCTATTTCAGTAAAAATATTATCTAAATTGTCTGTAGAAATTGTACTCAAAAAAGTTGTGATTTGTCTTTCAGGAGCAATTCATAAAAATTTACTTACATTTTCAGCAGTAATTTTTCAGATAATACTTACTTGTTCAAGATATTTGATGGCATCTCTAAGTCATCCATCAGAGATTTTTCAAATAAGTTTAAGTCCATCTATTTCATATTCAAATCATTCTTGCTTACAGATATATTCCAATCTTCAAATTATATTTTCTTGAGAAATTCTTTTGAAATTAAAAACTTCACACCTTGAAATAATAGTTTCAGGGACTTTGTGCAATTCTGTAGTTGCAAGTATAAAATTTAAATAAGCCGGTGGTTCTTCCATAATCTTCAAAAGGGCATTAAATGCAGATTTACTCAACATATGAACTTCATCTATGATATAGATTTTTTTCTTTAAACTTGTAGGTGGATAAAGAGCTTTGTCTATAATTTCTTCTCTAATTTTATCAACTTGAGTATTACTTGCAGCATCTATTTCTACAAAATCTAATGTCCTTCAACTATCTATCAATTTACAATTTTCACATTCATTACAAGGTTTTTCTCATTCTCAAGTACAATTGATAGCTTTTGCTAAGATTCTTGCAGTAGAAGTCTTACCAGTTCATCTTGGTCAGAAAAAAACATACGAAGAACTAAGTTTGTCTTGTTTTACCTCAGCTTTTAAGATATCTTTTACTTGCTCTTGTCCTACTATAGTTTCAAAATTATTTGGTCTATATTTTAGATATAATGCCATTTATAAAAGTTATGGATAAATGATATATTTTTACTATTTTGATAGTTTTTTTCAAGGAGAAAGATTTTTTATCTGTTTTTAAGTTTAAGTAATTTAGATTTCAAATTTTCTTGTAAATTTTCATTTTTAATTAATTTTAAACTAATTTTTGTGTATTTTTCAATTATTGGAATGAATTCATCTTTAATTAAAATAATTGGTTCTTTATTTGAAAAAAATATATGAAATATAATTTCCTTTTTTTGTTCATCAGATGTTCTTATTTTTTTAGGTATTTCTAGTAAATCGTTAGTTTTTAATC
>WFMP01000121.1 GCA_015489035.1 Candidatus Altimarinota bacterium | reverse complement strand
GTTTTTTTATTATAATCATTTTTTTAGTAAATTATATAATTTTATATATCAAAGGGCTAAAGCCCTCTGTTAACAAATGGATAGATATTTTCTATTTCATGTTTTATATGGTTTTCTAAAGTATATTTTATAGCTTTTTTATAATGTTCTTCTGTATCTAAATATGTTTTACTAAATCATCTTGCCCAAATTTTGTTTTGTCTTCATCATAAGTTTTCTCAAAATTCTTTAATCCTACAATATTTAAAAGAAACTCATCATTTTATTTTTCTTATAAATTCAGATAAATTATTTTCTTCATACATAAAAATAAGATGAACATGATCGGATAAAACATTTAAAGTAAATTTTTCAATTCATTCTTCTTTTAATTTGTCACTAATTAGATTATAAATTAATATTCTATCTTCATAATCTAAAAAATATCATTCTTGCTTTTTTAATTTTAATAATCACATTTTTTCACTATATCTACTATTATGAGTTACCCAAGTAATAAATAATCTTTTTTTCATTTTATATTTATTATTATTCAAACATTCCAGCAGATAAAGCTAGCCATTAACTCACTTTCTCAACAGAGAGCTTTAGCCCTTTTAAGTTTCACATAACTTTAAACCTATCAGCCAGCTAAAGCTAGCCGTTGACTCATTTTTTCAACAGAGGGCTTTAGCCCTTTGAAGTTTCACATCTTTCAAACATTCTACCCTCTTTTATTCTTCAATCTCCTTACATCTCTTTTTCTATTTTCAACTACTGGTCTTTTTCCTAATTCTCTTTTATCTCTTCTTTCTCTATTTCTACTAGTGGTTTTTTTAAGTGGTTTAGCATTTTTATCTATTTTTAGCACAAATGAATGATCAGTTTCAACCTCAATTTCCTTTCAAATTAATTTTTGAACATCTTTTAAGTAAAAATATTCTTCACTATCACAAAATGTAATTGCTAATCAGCTATTTCCTGCTCTACCTGTTCTTCAAATTCTATGAACATATGTTTCTGGTTCATTTGAAACTTCATAGTTTATTACATAAGAAAGATCGTCGATATCTATTCATCTTGCCGCAATATCTGTTGCAACTAAAACCCTTGTTTCTCATGATTTAAAATTTTTCAAAGCTCTTTGTCTAGCATTTTGTGATTTATTTCAATGAATTGCTTGAGCTACAATATTTAATTTATCTAGTTGTTTTACAACTTTATCTGCTCAATGTTTTGTTCTTGTAAAAACTAAAACAGAATTCATTTTTTTATCATTCAAAAGATCTATCAATAAATTTATTTTATTTGTTTTTGATACGAAATAAACTTTTTGTTTTACTTTATCAGCTGTACTTGAAACTGGAGTTACTTCTACTTTTATAGGATCTTTCAAAATAGTATCCGCTAATTTATGTATTGCCTTTGGCATAGTAGCAGAAAAAAATAAAGTTTGTTTTTTAGCTGGAAGTTCTTTTAAAACTTTTTTTATATCATTTATAAATCACATATCTAACATTCTATCTGCTTCATCCAGAATAAAAACTTCAATATGTTTTAAATTTATATATCATTGTTGCATTAAATCTAAAAGTCTACCTGGAGTTGCAATTAAAATATCCACTCAAGATTTTAATTTTTTAACTTGAGCTCCTTGTTTTACTCAACCAAAAATAACCATATTTTTAATATTTAATCCAGTTGAATACTCTGTAAAATTTTCTTCTATTTGGATTGCTAATTCTCTAGTTGGAGTCAAAACTAAGGTTTTTATAGTTCTTCATCTATTTTCAAGTTTACTTTCATTAGCCAAAAGTTGTAAAGTTGGAATTGCAAAAGCTGCAGTTTTTCCTGTTCAAGTTTGAGCAGCTCCAAGTAAATCTCTTCATTTTAAAATATGAGGAATTGCTTTTTCTTGTATTGGTGTTGGATTTGTGTATCACTTTTTTTCAAGTGCTTTTAATATTGGTTTTATTAAATTTAAGTCTTTAAATAACATTAGTTTTTAGGTTTATCAAATAATAAATTGTTTAATTGTAAGAATTCCTCTTTTATTTTTTATTACTATAAAATTTTTACTGTAAATTACTTACAGCAATTAAGTAGCATATAAATGTATTTTTTTAATTTTTATATTTAATTTCTATTTAACATTTTGATAAAAATATCATTTGGAACATTTACTTTTCAAATAGCTTTCATTTTCTTTTTTCATTCTTTTTGTTTTTCCAAAAGTTTTCTTTTTCTAGAAACATCTCCACCATAACATTTTGCTAAAACATCTTTTCTTAAAGCTGCAATAGTTTCTCTTGCAATAGGTTTTACTCACACAACAGCTTGAATTGGTATAGTAAATAAATGTTTTGGGATAAGTTCTTTAAGTTTTGCAACTATATCTCTTCATCTATAAAAAGCTTTTTCTTTATGAACAACAAGAGTAAATGCACTCACCTTCTCTTTATTTATATTAAAATCTAATCTTACTAAATCTTCTTTTTCATATTTTGCAGGTTCATAATTCATACTTGCATATCATTTTGTGATAGATTTCAAATTATCATGAAAATCTATAATAATTTCAGATAATGGAATATAATATTTCCATAAAACTCTATCGTCATCTATGTATTCCATATTTTTCATATGTCATCTATAATCTTGTGCAAGTTCCATAATAGCTCAAGAAAATTCTGCTGGTCCTACAATTTCAAGATTTACAAATGGTTCATAAATATCATCTATAGCTCAAGCATCTGGCATATCTGATCAAGATCTTACTATAAGATAAGGTCTTAAATCGAGATTTTCAAATTCTCATTTTTTATCAACAATGTTATTTCAGTCCAAAACAAATCTTTCATCAATTATTTTTTCATTTACAATATTATGTTGTGCTTTTACTAATTCTTTCCAAATTCAAGTTTTTTTAAATTCTGCAATATTATCTCAATGTTTTACCTTATCTAATGACAAGTTTCTTAATTTAATGATATAAACTACATTGGGAGTGGTAAAAATTGTTTCTAATCCAAATTCTCTAGAAAGTCTTTCTCTTACAATATCCATATGAAGCATTCACAAAAAACCTGTCCTAAATCAAAATCAAAAAGCAGGTGAAGATTCATTTTCATAAGTAATTGCACTATCATTGATAGAAAGTTTATCAAGTGATGATTTTAATTTTTCATATTCATCAGTTTGCATCGGATAAATCCCAGCATAAACAAATGGTTGCATTTTCTTAAATCAAGGAATTGCATAATCATATAATTTTTCTCTATCTTCTTTTTTATCAAGTTTCAATTTTTCAGAAGTTTTTACAATAGTATCTCAAATTTGAGCATCCTTTACAGATTTAAGTCAAGTTACAATATATCAAATTTCTCATTCATTCAAAAACTCTGATTTTTTATATTTAGGATAAAAATATCCTACTTCTTGAATTTGTATTTTCTTTCAAGTATGTGCCAAATAAACATCATCTTTTGCTTTTAACTTTCCTGTAAAATTTCTAACATATAAAACTACACCTTTGTAAGGATCATAAACAGAATCAAAGATTAAAGAAGCACTTTCTGTAGAATTATTTATTTTTTTAATTTTTTCTTGATGTTTTACTGGGTTTGGTATTTTATCAATAACCATATCTAAAACCTGTTCTATATTTTCTCAAGTTTTTGCAGAAATTTTAATAATATCATCTTGATCTATTCAAATCAAGTTTTCCAACTCTCTTCCAACCCTTTCTGGATCAGCAGCTGGTAAATCAATTTTATTTAAAACAGGAATAATCTCCAAATCATACTCCATAGCCATATAAAGTGTAGAAAGTGTTTGAGCTTGCACTCATTGAGTTGCATCAACCAACAAAATTGCACCCTCCACAGATGCTAAAGATCTTGAAACTTCATATTGAAAATCCACATGTCAAGGAGTATCTATCAAATTAAATTGATATCATTTCCAAAACATTCTAGCAGGAGCAAGTTTGATAGTAATTCATCTTTCTTGTTCCAAATCCATACTATCAAGCACTTGTTTGTTCGCAACTTTTTCTACTACCTTTGTTTTTTCCAAAAGTCTATCTGCCAAAGTACTTTTACCATGATCAATATGAGCTATGATACAAAAATTTCTTATTTTATCCATTTTCACAGTTAGTTTTTAAAAATTAACCTACTAATTTCATAATCATTTCTTTTGCTTTTGCTGGATTTGATTTTCATTGAGTTTTCTTCATTACTTGTCCTACCAAAAATCAAATTGCATTCATTTTACCAGCTTTTATATCTTCTACGGCTTGTGCATTTTCTTTCAAAATTTCTGAAATTATAGATTCTAATTCACCGTCGTCTTGTGCTTTATATCATTTTTCTTCAATAACTTCTGCAGGTGTTTTTCCATTTGTTATCATTTCTTTGAAAACATCTTTTGCTTGGTTTCATAAAATTTCTCCGTCTTGTTCCTTTTTCAATAAAAATTTAAAATCTTCATAAGAAAATTTAACATCTTCCAAAGATATATTTTCATCATTTAAGTATCTAAGAAGAGTATTTACTATCCATCTTGCAGCATTTTTTGGTTTAATTCCATCTTTTACAAGATTTTCAAAATAATCAGAAATTGCTAAATCTCAAATAAGTGGTGTAATATATTCTTTTGAAAAATTATATTCTTCCTTATATTGTTTTGTTCTTTCAAAAGCAGATTTTACTAATCATTTTTTTTGTTCTTCTATAAATTCATCTGTAAGTTCAAGTGGTGGTAAATCTGGTTCTGGAAAATATCTATAATCCAAAGCATCTTCTTTACTTCTCATAGTGTAAGAAGTTCATTTATCATCATTCCAACCTCTTGTTTCTTGATCTACTTCTTTCCCAGCTTCAAGAAGTTTTTTTTGTCTTTTATATTCGTGATTTATAGCTCTTTTGATAGCTGAAAAACTATTCATATTTTTAAGTTCTGCTCTTGTTCATAAAGTTTCTACTCATCTTTCTCTAAGTGAAATATTTACATCACATCTCATTTGTCATTTTTCCAAATCAGCATCACCTACTCAATTAAACCTTACAATTCTTTGTAATTCTTTCAAAAATTCAACAACTTCATCATCAGATCTAAAATCTGGATAAGTAACTATCTCAACTAAAGGAGTGGCTGCTCTGTTATAATCCAAATATGCCTTTCATCATTCATGAATTGTCTTACCAGCATCAGCTTCCATATGTGCTTGTAATATTTTTACACTTTTTTCTTCTTTGTAATTATCTACAAAAAAACTTACTCTACCATCTGTATTTGTTGGATGAAAAAGTTGTGTAATTTGATAACCAATAGGTAAATCTGGATAAAAATATGATTTTCTATCAAAATTCGAAAATTTATTTATCTTACAATTCAAAGCCAATCATAATTTAACTCATTTTTTTAAAGCTCATTCTTGCAAAACAGGAAGTGCTCACGGTTGTCCTGTACACACAGAACAGATGTTTTCGTTTGGTTTTAATTCATCAAAGTTTTGAACATTATCACAAGAACAAAATAATTTTGTTTTAGAGTTTAACTTTATATGTATTTCCAATCATATCACTATTTCATAATCTTTTGCCATATTTTTATTTAATAATTTAAAATTTATGTTCTTATTTATAAAAAAAAGCCCTTTAATTTCAATCATAAAGGGATGTAAAAAATTACAGATACTTTTTTAAATTCTTTAAGTAAAATACAAACACTGTAAAAGGTAAAAGTGTATAACTTACATCTACTCAAGAAATATTATGGATAAAAAATCCGTTTATTAAAAGAAGTAAAGAACCTAAAAATATAAAAAATATTCAAATTAAACTTAGAAAATATTTTCTTTTTTCATTATTTAAAATTAAAGCTATAGGAAACATTATGAATCATAAAACTTGAATAAGTATTCAAATATTTGTAATAAGTCATAGAAAATAATAAATTCAAAACAATAATGTTCACACAAATAATGAAAATTTCCAAGTTATCTTAAATTTTATATTAAATAATTCTAGATATCATTGAATTAATGGTCGAATAAAAAGGAGTTGAGGTAATAAATAGGACCAGGTTCATTTATAAAATCCTGCAT
>WFMP01000120.1 GCA_015489035.1 Candidatus Altimarinota bacterium | reverse complement strand
CTTTTCTACTCTAAAGTATCTAATTTTAAAAAATAGTTTTAAATATTTATTGTTAATTTACGCTCTTTCAATAAACAAATTCGATAATATAGTGTTAGAAACGAAGTACTTTTCTACCTATGCAGTAATTGTTTTGTTCTAAAACGAAGTACTTTTCTACCTTTTACGAAGTACTTTTCTACCTGCACGAAGTACTTTTCTACTCTTTACGAAGTACTTTTCTACCTTTTACGAAGTACTTTTCTACCTTTCTGTAGATAACATAGATATATATATATAGAAAATATATAGAGCTATATCTTTTATATATAGCTCTATTAATCAAAAGCAGGAAGAGTCCCTGTTTTATTAGCGATAGGAAGATTAATATAAATATCTTCTGTACCCTTATAATAAAAAATTTCTTTTTTTGAATCATATATAATATCAAATTTTGCAAATAATTCTACATTCTCTCTTAATGTTTTTTTTGCAGTTTGCAATGTTCTTATACTTGCAGGTAGTGGAAATCCAACTGTGATTAATATATTTTTTAATGTCATATTTAAAGCTTTATGAGTAAAAAAGAATCTTATAATAGATTTTATAAGTGGAGATTCTACGGAAATTAAATCTGGGATCTTGCTAGAATAGTTAACACTAAGACCCTTTTCATAAAATTCTACATAATTAGAGTCTAAAATTATTCCATACATATTTTCCTTTACAGAAAATGCTTTCTTTAAGATTACTCTAAAGTCTATCTCATTACCAATATTATCTTTGTATTGGATACGACAATCAGCTATTTCGTCAAGTTTTTGTCTTAACCATTTTAAATTTTTTACATTTTTATCAGAAGAATCATCATTATGGTAATATTTGGAAATCTCAGATTGAGAAAAATATAAAGCAATGGTTCCATCATCTAAACGTTTAACTTTTTTATTGTATGTAAATATTAGATCCATTATATCTTTATGAGTTTGAGTTAATAATCTATTTCGTATTTCAACCTGCCCCCATTTTGTTTTAATTAAACGAATATTATTGTTTTTTTTAAATTCTTTGGCAGCAGATGATTGAGGAGGAAGTTGCTTAACAGGTGCGTATATTGGAACCCTCAGTTCTTCAACACTACTTGTAGAGTATTTTATTTTTGTTTCGACTGATTCGAATAAGCTTTTTTGTGTAGGATGTTTAGCTTTAGACATTTTATATCCTTAATTTAATATATTTTCAATTTGTTTAATATATGAATATACTTTTTCTTTTGTTTGAGCATCTAAACCTTTTGTATTTACTTTTATACTATTATTACCTTTGATCACTCTTTTGACGACGACATCTTTTTTGTTAAGTAAATTTTTTATTTCTTCTAATGCTTCAAAACGAGATAAAAATTTTATTTTTTCAAATATCTGCAATTGGTCTTGAGTAGGAACCTTGTTTAATGCTGCTAAAACCGTAACATCCTTATATTTATTTTTTGAAATATTATCAAGTAAATTATCGTCTAATTTTAATATTGTTAATAGTTTAGAAATTCTACTTTGAGATATTCCGAGTAGTTTTGCTAAATCTTCCTGAGTTTTAGATACCCCCATTTTTATTACTTTATTTAATGCCATTGCTGTCTCAATGGGTTCCATATCTTTTCTTTGTAAATTTTCTACTATTGGTGATATAACTAAATTATTATTTTCTATAGAATTCAATATATTTGCTTCAATTGCTTCTTTTCCTAAATATTCATAAGCAGCTGCACGTCTATGTCCAAAGACAATAGTAAATGAATTATCATGATTATTTAAAACAGTAATTGGTTGAAGTAGCCCATTTTGTTGTATGGAATTTGCCAGTTCTTGAATATTATCTTTATTCATTTGTATTCGAGGTTGATAAGGATTAGTTTTTAAATTTTCAAGCTTTACAACTGTTTTTTGTATCGGTTCTTTTTGAAATGTATCTGCTAGACTTGCGTCTTCAAAAACTTCACTAGCAAGATTAAAATCAACTTTTTTTTTCTTAGCCATTTTTTTCTTTCCTTTTTTTCTGTGCTTTTTTTAAATTCAATTTATTTGATATTTCAACTATTAAATTTTTTATTTCTTTTGATGAATCTGATTTATTATCAAATTCACAAACACTAAATCCATGAGACAGCGATATATTAAAATCCGATCTTCTCCTCAATACACTTGACATTAAAGAAAATTGTTTAGGGGATTTATTAATAAAATTTTGGATATCAGTAAAATTTTGTTGCGAATGATGTATTTTATTTAGTATAATATGAGTCTTAATTTGTTTTCCTACTTTTTTAGAAACATCTTTGATTATTTTTTTATATTTTTCTAAACCAATAACTTCTAAGAACTCTGTAGAAACGGGTGTTAATATTAAATCTGCGGCATACATAGCTACTCTATTCATACCACTATCAAAGCCGCCTGTATCAATTACGGTTATTGTTTTGTCATTGTCTTTGTTCAAAAATTCAATGAAATTTTTTTTATCATCAAAACTGACAATATTCAATTGTTTTTGTCCAAATTTGCCACGGATTACATTACATGCAGTAATTGTTTGTTGTACATCTAAATCAACTACATTTACATTAAATTTTTTATCTAATTCGACAGCTAGGTTGTAAGCAAGAGTACTTTTTCCTACGCCTCCTTTTTGATGGGAAAGTGCAATAATCATTTAATACCTTTTTTAAATTATTCCATGAACATAATTTAAATATGTTCATGAACATATTGTTCTAAGTATAATCTATTTTGAATAAATATGCAAATTATTCCATGAACATATTATTATTTGTTACACATAAAATAATTATTGCGATATAATAACCTAATTTAAAAATAGAGGTAGTATATGCAAGATCAAACTTACAATGGCAATATAGAAGCAACAATAATTTCAAGCATCATATATAATCCTGCATTACTAGAACAGTACAACTCCAAAATTTCAAAAAAATTATTTTATTTACCCTTGCATATAAAGATAATAGAAATAATATT
>WFMP01000119.1 GCA_015489035.1 Candidatus Altimarinota bacterium | reverse complement strand
TCTATATTTTTATATTACTTGAAAATTCTATTTTTTACATTAAATTATTAGTAATTACTTATTTAAACCTAAAAATATGAAAATATTAGTTGTAGAAGATGATCATATTATTTGACCAAACATAAAAGAATATCTTGAAGAAAGCTGATTTTTAGTAGATTTGATTCCAGATGGGAAAGAATGATTTATAAAAGCTATAGACGGAAATTATGATTCAATAATTTTGGATGTAATGCTACCATCAAAAGATTGATTTTCTATAGCTAGACAACTTAGACAATTAAAAGTTCAAACTCCTATCATTTTTTTGACTGCAAAAGAAGATTTAGAAAGTAAAGAAACATGATTTTTGGCAGGGTGAGACGATTATCTTACAAAACCTTTTAAATTAAAAGAATTAGTCTTAAGAATAAAAAGTATTTTGAAAAGAGCTAATCACCAAGAATCTATAAATGAAATAGAAGAATGTTGAATTTCTTTAAACTTAGATACAAAACAAGTTTTTAGATGATGAAAAGAAATCCAACTCACACCAAAAGAATTTCAAATATTAGAATATTTAATTAGAAATAAATGAAAAGCTATTCCCAAACATGAAATTTTAGAATATGTTTGGGGGATAAACAACGATATTTGGTCAGATGTTGTAAGAGCTCATATCAAAACACTTAGAGATAAGTTAAACCAATGATTTGATATAGATCCAATACAAACTATAAGATGAGTTTGATTTAAGTTTGATTGTGAATAATAATTTATCATAATATTTTAACACCTTATGAAACTATCACTATTTTCTAGAATATTCTTAAGTTTTTCAATTTTTATAGTAATATTTTTGAATACAATATTATATTTCTCCTATTATTTTACAGAAGAAATTTATATTTCGAATATCAAAGAGAGTATTTATTCTCAACTGACTACTATCAAAACATTCATAAATATCAATAATCAAAATGTTTTTTCTCTTCCACTTGGACAAGTTAGACAGTTAAATGATATATGACTATTCTTCAATATTCAACTATCCAACATTCCAATCATGACGAAGTTCATCATACAAAATAATAAATTGTTTCTTCAAACTTATTATCACCATTATGATATTATAATTTGAAAAGACTTAAAAGATTTATCTGCAATGAAAAAAACTTTCATAAAGGTAGCAATATACTTAAACATTTTTTTAATTATTTTTATTTTTATTTTTACTTACTTAATTACAAGATTTTCACTTAAACCACTTTATAAACTTGTAGATTTTCTTGAAAATTATAAACTATGAGAAAATACACAAATTTTAGATAATAAATATTGAGATAAAGACATTTGAAAACTGATAAATACGGTGAATAAATTTATAAAATCTATAAACCAAATTTATAATAACCAGAAAGAATTTATTCAAGATACTTCACATGAACTCAAAACTCCTCTTATGCAAATAAATACAAACTTAGATTTAATTGAAAATAAAGTAGAAGATACAAGAATAATTTCTAAGTTAGACAGTATTAGACAATCTACAGAATATCTAAATAATCTAGTATCTAACTTAAATTTTATCTTACAAAATCAAAATCAAAATTTTATCAAAGAGGAAATAGATATTGAAAATTACTTAGAAAATATTATTTGAGATTTTAAAAACTTAGCAAAGGAAAAACATATAGAGATTCAAATAAATAAATATTGAAAAATAATTTTAAAAACAAACAAATACTACTTAGATAGACTTTTTGAAAATCTTATTACAAATGCTATAGTTTATAATAAACAAAATTGAAAAGTAATTATAAACATTTATGATGACAAACTTGAAATAAAAGATACTTGAATTTGAATATCAAAAGATGAACAAAATAAAATTTTTAATAGATTTTACAGAAATAAAGATAGTTGAAAATTATATAAAAATGGTAGCTGACTAGGTTTAGCAATAGTCAAGAAAATATGCTCTATGTTTGGTTGGCAAATACAAGTAGATTCAGTATTGTGACAATGAACAAAATTTACTATTAAGTTTAAATAATATTATATTTTTGTCATTCCTGTGAAAACAGGAATCTACTTAT
Organism: Candidatus Altimarinota bacterium; assembly: GCA_015489035.1. GTDB lineage: Bacteria > Patescibacteriota > Gracilibacteria > Absconditabacterales > Absconditicoccaceae > S009-33. Next base: position 177 of record WFMP01000119.1, on the reverse strand, counting down.
TTCTAATATACTATTCCCGGACTCTACAAAATAAACATACATAAACAAATATATTTTAAATTACAAGAATATCCTTTGAGGCTGGAGACAAAATAACAAATATAAAATAATTTAATTCAAATAAAATAAATAACATTATGCAAAGTTTAATAAATAAAATATTTCTATGAACAAAAC
>WFMP01000118.1 GCA_015489035.1 Candidatus Altimarinota bacterium | reverse complement strand
GTGTTGTAATTAGACTTACTTCAAGAAATGGATAATATGACAGTTTCAATCCCCTAGCAATCGGGTCAGTGTTGTAATGAGATATTTCAAATTGGGATGTTTCAAATGTAAGTTTCAATCCCCTAGCAATCGGGTCAGTGTTGTAATACAATGGCAAACATAATCGGATTAACCGGAAAAGTTTCAATCCCCTAGCAATCGGGTCAGTGTTGTAATTAGACTTACTTCAAGAAATGGATAATATGACAGTTTCAATCCCCTAGCAATCGGGTCAGTGTTGTAATATGCCCCCTATGCAGCAATCCTTTAGTTTATAAGTTTCAATCCCCTAGCAATCGGGTCAGTGTTGTAATTTTGAACTAATTTTGTAACCTCTTGAATACGTGTGTTTCAATCCCCTAGCAATCGGGTCAGTGTTGTAATATATCTACACCCCCATGATAGGAGGTGTATAAATTTAAAAAAAACTTAAATAAAATAAACAACTATAAGTGAAATAACTATATTTTAGTATTATACAATATTAAGCTGAAATTTCACTATCATTTTGGTGTTCATAAGCGTATCTATATACCTGAAAAGCTTCTTTTTTTGATAATGTTTTTGAATCTTTTTTATCATACAAAAGACCCGAATAATCTACACCAAGTTTTCTCCCAAAATACTCAAAAGTAGGATAAATATTATTAACAGTGTCTGGTTGCATCAAAACTCTAAATTTTTTCACAAAATCATAATATTTATTGTCAGATTTATATCTATTTTGTGGATATGCTGTGTATGAGTGATGCGATTTGTCGGATAATTGCTCTTTTTGTTCTTTTAGAAGTAGTTTTATCTCTTGCAGTTCATTTAAAATTTCTCCGGCCCATTGTGGTTTTTCTTCTGCTTCACCACTAAATATTACTTCAATCTGCTCATAAACATTCATAATATCATTCCTTTATAATATTTGGTTTTTTTAAATCAATACCACGCTTAAGATTTATAGATAAATTTTTGTCAACTTTGTATACACGTACATCATCCTCATCTCTATTAATTATCTTTTCAATAATTGTTACTATTTGCTCAATATCCTTTGCTGTTGCCTCCATATAATAAAAAATAGATTTTTGGATTCTAATAGAGACTTTTTCTAAACTTTTTGCTATTTTTGCTAATCTTTTTGGATCTGCAATATCATAACAAATTAAAAAATTAAATTTCTTCATCTACTGTAATCCTCCCCAATAGTTGCCCGTGCTGATTAATAAAATAAAAATCAAAAAGTGCTGCAAGCAATAAACATTCAGATATTGTTATATTAATCAACTTGTTTATATATAGTTTTTTGATATGTCTATAAGCAATCACACTGTCACTACATTCTGGTTTTTTAATTATCAAATACTCTTTGTCGATATGAAGAGTAGTTGTAGATTCTTTAATGATTATTATTTGCTTCATAAATCATCTTTTTTAAATTAGCTATCTCGCTGTCTAACTTTGGCTTTAAAAGATCCACTAGTGTAACAAATTCTCTCCAAACTTTTTTTCGTCCTTCATATTTAAGATATACGCCACCCTTTTTACTAAAATCTTCTATTGAAAGCAGCTCATTTGTAAAAATAGAGATTACTGCTTGATTTATCGATGCTCTAAAGAGCTCCAATAAATCTGATGCAAGCGCATTATGTGTTCTAAATGGTGTATGTAGATAACCAAGTCCACATTCAAATCCGTAACTTATAAGTTGTACAGAAATAACATTGTAATAGAGTGAGTACCAATAAGACAAAAGAGCATTAACGGGATCTTTTGGCGGTTGTTTACTTCGTTTACTTTTATGTAAGTTTGCTGGGAGTAATGTAAAAAAATATTGGAAATACTCTCTTGCAAAAGAACCTTCTATGCCCATGATTTCATTAATTTCAACTGCAGACTCCAACTGTTTTATTTTAGAAGTTATATCAACTTCAATATTATGGACTTTAAGTTGTTCCCTATGAGTTATTAGTTTATTTTTTATAAAATATTTTGCAAAATCTATTTTTGCTTTTAGTGAATTGTACTGTGCTAGTTTTACCTCTGCATTTTTGGTATTGGCGCTGTTAATAATACTAAACTTGTCGTTATTGTAGGAGATAACAAGTATCGATATATTATTGTCTGTAAGTTTTAAAATATCTTTTGTATGCAGTGTAGCTCTATGATTTAAAATTAGAATATCCATGAGTTTAAAAGGGATAGTTTGTTCTTCAAACTTAATAGAATTATTGACAATTTGCAGTGTTACGTCTTTTTTGTCAATAACAGCTATTTTCATAATATAATAACCCCATTTTTTTCAAAGACTATGTTTTTTGCTTTACCTAGCAGTATAGGATTTTTGGCAACTCTTATAATATTTACTTTATCATCATCTTCAATAAGCACTTCCAGCTCTTTTACCAAACTTTTCATAAGGTTTATGTCAAGTGGTGCTTCAACAGCTGATTTTTGTCCTCCAAGCGCATATGAATAAGCAATTTTTTTTACTTTAGGAAGACGTTTTTTATCTGGAATATCATAGGCGATGATGTAATTATGCAATTTAACTCTCCAAAGTGAATAAATTTCTATTTCTAGTTTTATAATTAGATATATAGTCAAAGAGTTTTTCTAAAGTTTTATCACCAACACCTTTGACTCTTAAAAGGCCACTAAGACTATTAATAGTGGAGTCATCAAGTGCTGTTCTGATTTTTTTTACTATATCGATTCTGATTTTAGTATCTGTTTTTATGGTAACATCATCAATTGCTTGAAAAATGGATTTAAACGATTGAAATAAATCATCTTGAGCCATTGGATTAAAGTGCCAGATTTCTACAGGAATATCACATTGGCTTAAATAATATGTCATAATTGATAGTGATTCCTTAGCATCAATACCACCTTTATCCGCACCAAGTAGTGGAAATGCAATAGATGTAATATTTTTTTGTTTATAGGTATCAAGAAATTTTTGCAGTCCTTTATGGAGATACTCTTTTTTTGAAGGGAATTTCCAATTGTATTTTGTAGGAAAATTTAAAATGTTTTGTTTAGAAGTTCTATATATCCATAATACACCGATGTCAATCTTTTTTTGAGCACATAATAGTTGATATTTCTCAAACATTTCAGGTTCTCTCAATCTAAATTCATAAGCAATGCCTGCTCCCATAACACCAACACAGTTGATTGTATTAACTATAGTTTGACACTGGGTTGTAAAAATATTTCCTGTTTTTTCTATTATCATTTTCGACTCCTTTAAATTATGCAGCACTATAGAGTGCATTTGAACTTGATTGAAAAAATAGATCTGGTTCGATAGCGATTTTCCAAGATGCCAGATTGTATTTCTTCATCAACATAGCTTTTGTTGCCTCATTTTTAACATATATTCCTTTAAGAAATGAAATTGGTACTTGTTTGTAAACAAGCACTTCTGCCATCATTATCTGTTTAACAATAGGTGCTTTATCATTCCATCTCTTACTTTTGACTAAACTCCAATTTATTTTCTCTAAATCATTTAATTTATTATAGAAATTTACACTGTTGGTTGATGCATTTCTATCTGTAAAAAGAATGTTATCTTGTGCTAAAAGCTTTTTATCAAACGCAAGGATTACAATATCTTCATCTTTATTTCTATACATCATTGCATTGCGAGGATTAAAATAGAATGGAACATATTCATGAATTTTTCGTCCATAGATGTATTCACGAGATTCTCTTCGATTGTTTACTTCTTGATTTGATATATCTCTTTTTTTGTAAGGATTATTGTGTGCTTGTAAACCATACTTTAAAATTGTATCGAGATTATTGATGTGCGTCATGTGATCAAGTGATGTTAAGCCGTATTGATCAAGAACCATGTATACCTTCCTTATGTTGTGTTAAGGAAAGTATAGGAGTTTATTTGGACATATTTTGTCTATATTATAGTTTTTTTAGGATAGGTTAATGCAATTTTTCTGATATTGTTCAATTAACTCCTTGATACCTTTTTTAATATTTTTATATTCTGTTTTTATATTTCCATGTGCTAAATTATTTCTAGTATATGCTATTGCATCAATAAGTGTGTTTTCAGAATATATGATATCATATTTATAGGTTTTTAATAGTGCTTTGGGAAATAGTTGTTTTATCCTTAAAAATTCATTTTGATTAATAATTATTGGTATATTCTCTGTTTTCTTATTTTCCTTCCAGTTATTTTCAAATTTTTTATATATAAATTCTTGTTCTTTAAATTTTACAAAAAAATCTCCAATCGCATACAAATCATTTTTATAAAATATCTCTATTTTTTCTACTAGTTCCTTTTCATTTTTTTTGATTGTAGTTTTTATATATAAACGTACACTTTCATAGAGTAATGCAAGACTTACTAACATATAGTTTTTATCAAACAATGCATATGAAAGGTCAAAATAAGTTTGGTACCTTTTTTTTCCTTCATAGTTTGTTAATGTCTCAATTTCCTTTGAAAGTTTATCAGCTTGTTGCTTTATTGAGACATCATCAATCTCATGTAGCTTTTTTATAAGATTTTTTGAGCTTTTATTAAAAAGATGGTTCAAGCTTAGTGCCATAATGTCATTTGAAAAGTTATTTAGAGCATCGAGCAAAGGCTTGTATTTTTCAACTTCTATATGATTGGATACTGTAAAATTATTATTAAAATTTGTAAGAATAAAACTAATATTTGCAAGTTCCATATATTCTTTCAAATCAATTATTTCATATTGTTTTTCTTGTGGAGTCTCTTTTGCAAAAAGAATATGCTCTATTTTTTTAGTATCTTTAAAATTTTGTATTACTAAATCAATGAATACCAAAAGGGGTAAATGTCTAAATCCATGGCTAACATCTATAATTACTTTATCATACGTTGACAATAATTTATCAATACTAGCAAAAATTTCACCAAAATCTTCAGAATCATTGATTAGAATGCCGTCATCAAAAGAGATATCTAATCCATATTTCATTAAAACTTTTATTTGTATCTCTTTCGCTTTTTGTGTATAAATAGGAATTATTTTATAATTACCAGCATAATTCTCAATTAATAAAGGTAATGTATTTAATTTTTTTGCAGATTTTAGACGAGTTATTTTTGAAATATATTCTGCCTCTTGTATCTCATTATTATCTCTATCGTGAGTTCCAATCATTCCTAAAACTGTAATGACAGCTTTTGTTTGACCTTCATTTACTTTTTTTTTAATTTTTAATGCCATTTAAATATCCTTTTTCTTGTGAAGTTTTACTCTTTAGAGATTTTGTTTAACATTTCTATAATTTTTTGAGTTCTCTTAAATGCACTTTTCTTTTTTGGCTTATCCCATATTTTTTCTTCAATCATTTTTTCTTTGACAAAAGTTAAAGCTTCTTGTTTAAACTCATCAATTTCATTTTTCTCTATTGCTTGGAATACAATAGTAGAGATATTTGCATTATTATCTGGAAATATATCTTTTAATTGCTCTATCTTTAACTCAAATGGACTTAGAGATGCCAACCTTTCCTCTTTCTCTTTTTGCTCTTGTTCGATTTTTTCTTGTTCTAATTTTTTAGCCTCTTCTTGTCTTTTTTTGTTTTGCAATCTCTTCTCTTTTTGCTTAGAAATAGTTTCTTTTATCTCTTTTTGTCGTGAATACAAATCATTATAGTAGTTTTTATTGTTCTCATCTATTAAATCAATAGCACTGGAATACTCCATTTCATCTATTAATTCTATCTTGATCCAGCCAAACGGAGAATCATTTTCATAGAGGGTGTGGGTAGCAACTGGTTTGTCATAGCTAATAAGCACATTTTCCCCATTATCGACCATAAAAGCTTTCCCACTAAACTTACCTATTCTTGTTACAAAACTATGTTTAGTAATTTGAAAAAAATTATTATCTCTACTGTTTGCAGTAAAAAACTCTTTCATCTTATGCTGAATATCTTCAAAAGAGTATTGAGTGTTTAACGAGCCAATGAAAGAAGAGCTTGTATCAATAATTTCAACAATTTGTGGTATTTTACTTCTTGCTTCGGCGTTTGGGTTTTTATGTCGTCTGTAACTATAGCCAACCTGAGTATCCCCTTGAAGCATTAAAAAATCAGAAATGATTAACTGTTGACGCTTATTGTTTTCTTTTACTTTTTGAGGATATATTTGAAATACAGTATCAAACATCCCTTTTAAACTACTGCCTAAAATAACTGCTTTATGTGTATTTGGATTTTTATATGTTTTTTGAATTTCAAGAAGATTTTTATTTTTAGAGTTGTCCTTGTTTC
>WFMP01000117.1 GCA_015489035.1 Candidatus Altimarinota bacterium | reverse complement strand
CTCTCATTTATGCTACAATTTTGCATGCTTGTTTGAGACTCAAAAAAGTGGAAGGCTTGGAGTGAAACGGGTGGAAGAATAAAGTGATATATGCACAATAATACTCATTTTGTATATAGAAAAAAAGAGCTTCATGAAATGAAGGATTTAACACCAATGTATTTACCATCATACTCCCCAGAACTCAATCCAGTTGAGAGGTTTTATGGCGAAGTGAGAAAAAGTACTGCTAATAGACTTTTTCAAAACATTGAAATTCAAAAAGATATTATTGAAGAAGAAGTTGTGAAGTGGATGAGTGATACTGATAAAACTCAAAATCTCTGTGGGTATGAATGGATTCTTGAGCAGTAAAAAATTGTTAGTTTTTAGTTGGGATTGGTCTTATTACCCTTGACTTTTACAAGACAAAGCAAAACTCATTCTCACTTTTGGTGATGTAGTTTAGATTGCACTCAAATAATTATTATCTATTATTTAATTGTTGAGATAGTTTTGTAGCGTCATTTTGTTTTTTGTGTTTAGAACAACCTTGCAATACAATAAGAAAAATTGTTAACGACATAATTAATGTTATTATAGTTCGTGACATTTTTGCTACCAACCCTTATTCTTTAAATTTTGAACGCATTGTATATTTTGATGATTTTTACACTTTTCTTTGAGCCTATTCTTCCCGCTTATGAGACCAAAGAAATGTGAATACTTCTTGATGCCGGCATCTAATAATTCTTTATCCTTAAGATTTCTTTTGTACACATCTATATTGTTTTTTGTTGGCAATAAATTATTATAATAATTATAAAATGTAGCAAAATGTACAACCTTGTAATCAATATTTGGGTGTCGAATCTTCTTGACATAGCTAGGCATTACATAAAGAGGATGACTGTCTATAGGAACATGAAAATAATTCAATAAATCAGATCCAAGTACATCGTCTAAGTGATCTTGTTGTGATACTAAATGAAAAATTTTCTTTCCTCGTTTGATTGCTGTTTCTTGCATTTTTGCATAAGTATTATCAAAATTTTTGACATCTATAAAGTATATACCATAAGCAAGTTTTAAATAGTCAGAGATATATTTTTGGTAAGATTCAATATTGTCAGCTTTGTATATCAAAGCATATACATAGCCATTAGCATCCATATATAATGTTTTTATCTCATTATTCTTATTATTCTCAATGATATACATTGTTTGGACTTTATTATTATTTATTTTAATTAATTTTATAATTATTTTGTTTTTATATGCAACCTGATTCTTTAGATAATCATTAAGATTAATATGGGATATCTGCGTAATATATTGTAAATAGATCTTATCGTTTTCTCCAAAATCAATCTCAAATATATTTGGCTCCCATTTATCCTTTGATGATATTTTTATTTTACCTTTTATATTTTTTGGTATTTCCGCTAATTTATAATATTTTATTTTCATGTTTGCTATAGGTAGATTATTTATTTGTTTATACAATTTACTTTCATTAAAGTCTATAGTATTCATGTTAATATTATAAAGATCTTTAAAAATTGCTTTTGTTTTTTTCAAACTAGCATTTAAATAATCATTATCTTGAGTAGCAACAATCTTACCAAATACTGGTTCAATAGACTGCATCATTGTGATTTGCTTGTTGACCTTTGTTCCGTCGTCATCCAGCAAGACATCTTTTTTGCCTAGTATGCTTCTTAAGGTAGGAGTCAGAGTTTTATTTTTTATAGTACAGCCTATAGATGTTTCTATAGGCTGTATCTCACTATAATCAGCAACTATCTTATTTCCATCATATTGATAAACCCTAAAATAAAAATCGCTATAAACAGTGTAATCATATATTTTATTTGTTGAAATAATCTTATTGATATTTAGGTTACTTTGTATTAATTTAGTGCTATAAAGATAGTAGTATCCACCACCAGCAAAAGCTAATACTAAAACAATAAAAGTTATTATAATTTTCTTATAGTAATTAAACGTTCTTTTCATGTTTTGTCCTTATAGACGATACTTTGCACTTTCAATCCATATTTTTTATATCGGAGTTTGATAAATTTTTCGAAATTTTTCTTATATATCAAGTGTAAATTTTTATTAAGTGCTATCTGAGCCCTTATAATATCTTTTGAAATTGCTTGTATGCTATTTTCTTCGTACTCTGTCATTTTATTTGATAATTTTAATCCATTTAATATTCTAAAAGAAAAATAGTAAGCAGCACCTCCGCCTAATATGCTACCTAAAGTACCACCAACTGTGGTAGAGATTAAACCTGCGAATTTATATTGTGGTGGAAAAAACTTTGCTAAACTATTACCAAACTTAGCTCCTCCAATACCTCCAGCAATACCCCCGGCAATTCCTATATACATTGCAATATCTTTAGCTTTTTGTTTTGAAATAGGTTTAGGATCAATTTTATCCACTAGCAATATAGGGCTAAATATAACTTCTGATTGAAATATTGCATTTTTAGGATGAGTGTAAGTTATTTTTTTTGTCAAGCGGTCATATGAAAGATATTTAGGATTAAAGCTTATATCTGCTTTTCCATGCAAATAAAATACTGCTTGCTTTAAAAAGTACTTGTTTTTTAAATTAAATTTATTTTTGTATATTATATATTTATTAAAATATACTTCGTTGAAAACTATTTCATTGTCAGAATTAAAAATTTTTACATTTTTTTCTTTTTGGTATTGCCAAAATAAAACTCCTGTAATTAAACCCAATAATAGAATTCCAAGCATAACAACAATGATAAGTGAAGGTGGCTTTTTAAACTCAGAAGAGTTATATCTTTTAAGAGCTTCTTTATATGTGAGTTTAAGATTCAAAAATTCAATCATTTGTAATATGGTATTTTTTTCTATATCAGAAATTTTTTTATCAATCAATATGATGTATATTATACTGTCTAAAATCTTTTCTCTGTCTTCATCTGATAACTCTTTAGAGGTGTTACGTATATATTCAAGTAAGTTTATTTCACTTGATTCTTTAGTGGATATAATTTTTTCTATTTCATCATATTTTTCTTTTATAATTTTCTTTTTATCGGGGATGGCTCCAAAGCTTTCAATTTTTATCAATTGATTAAATATTTGAATAATATTTTTCTCTTTATCTTTTGGATTAATATGATCGTCTTGATAGTTTTCTTTTAAAAAAGCATACACCACACCTGATACAATCACTTTAAATGTATTTATCTTTTTTTCCATTCTTATCTATCCTTATGATGTTCCCTAGAAAAATAACCGATTCCAAATATATTTACATTCTTAAACCACTTGCGGAATCTTGCAAAAGTAGCTAATTTAATTTTTTTTAGTTAAAAAGTTGAAATCTAATTTTAGATAAGTTATAATTTTTTACTATAAAAGTTTAACAGAAAAGAGACTCAACTTATGTCTAAAATTATATCAACACTATCAAAAAATGTACCTTAAAGTGGTAAACCTTGAAAATCCATTATTCCAGCAATAAAAGAGAATTCACGGATGGAAGAGTTTAGATCAAAGAAGTCTAAACTGATCAGACTACTTGACTTTGCAGAGATTGAAAAGTTTATAGTAAATATATCTTCCACAAATACTCCAAAAAGTAGAGGATAAATAGCATGAGCCTTTATTGCGAAGAGTCTGTAAACTTCGGAAAACTCTGAAAAAGCCTATTTACAGGGGAGAAACATAGTATTATTTTTAAAATTTTTACATTTTGGATATAGAAAATATCTCAATATCGATAGGAAAATACGAATCATAGAGATTTATGGGACATTATTTATGGTTTTTCTATAAAATGTTTGAATTTTACTTATAGTTTCATATCCTTTAAAGTATTAATTTAGGGCTATATAAGACTTTTTCGAAGTTTACAGTAAGATAAATTCATTCTAATACTATTGTAAGCTGAGATTATTTTAGGGTGTGTATAAGAAGCTTTTTTTGCAGTAGTATTGATAGATTTCTCCAATAAAATATCTTTGTATTTTGCATGCTAAGCATCAAGCTTTTTAGTGAATTATTGTCAGTTGTAGTTGTCAAGTTTCTCATTATTTTTTGAAGATCTTTTGCAATACCTAATTGAGAACATAGAGTTAAATAGCGGTTTACAGTCTTCTTTTGATGAATTGGCATAGTTGCATTGGATATACTTTAAAAGCCTTTTGTAATGATAGCATTTATCGTGTACCATCTAAATGAAGAGCTTACTTATACCTTCAAGGAGTACCCCGTAATCTTCTACTGTTTCAGCTTGAATGTGCTTCCAAATTAATATCTAATTTTCAATAAAATACTTACATAAATCTTCTCATCCTAAAGTAAACAAAACCTTTTATAGCCCTTACACAAAGAGTTATAAAAGGTATTTATAGAAAATTATTTTGTAAGTACACTTATATGTTCTTAAGCAGATTTGAGTAGAATTACAGGTATTCAAATCAAAACGATTTAGCGTAACACGGAAAAATAGGGCTAAAACTTATGTAAAGCCCATAAATATGGGATTATCTTGCTATTGTAAATGGGGAGATCCGTTAAAAATATCACTGAAGAAAAAAAAGAATGGAGAGTAAAAATAAGAGATTTAATAAGAAGTGTAAATAGTTTATTTCATAATAACAAATTTAAGGATATAAAGTTTATATTATCGGATTTTGAAACTAGATGAAAATCAAGAAGATCAAAAAATTATCAAAATTCTTTATAACTTCATTAAATTAGATAATCCAGATACACAAATCATTAAAAAATTCAATATATGAATTTCATTACTTTTAAAACACGATTAGGAAAGAGGAAAATAAAATGGCAGCAATGAATCCGATTGAAATAGATATGTTTCAAAATGATAGCGAAAAAGAAGCATATGAATTACTAAAAAACCTTGATGACACTTATACAGTTGTCTATGAACCATCAATTGGATTGCAAAAAAAAAGAACTCCTGATTTTATTATACTATCTCAAAAGTTTGGATTAATTGTACTTGATGTTAAATATGTAAAGTTAGAAAATATTAAAGAAAGTAACACTCAAATAATTACAAAAACAAATGATATAAAAATGAAAAATTTTTATCAGATAGTTAAAGATTATGCCTTTACAGTAAATAATCAATTAGTAAAAGAACTTCAAAACAATACTACAATTGTTCATCCTAAAAATAGTACAATGGCTGGGAAATTGACATTTCCCCACTCTAGTGGATTATTATTATTTATAGAAAATGAGGATAGATATACAAAAGAAGATGTTGCTAAAATATTATCTTTAAAAGAAACAGATTTTTTAATTGTCAATAAAATTCAAAATACTCAAAATGAACTAGAAAATTTTATAGTTAATTTAAACCGTCCTTTTGTAAAGGGCTTAACTTCTTCAATGCAGGGCGAAATATTGAAAAAAATATATATAAATAGTGATGCTTCTTCGAATGAGTTTATAAATACAATGAGTCAATTTAATCTACCTTTAAATCAAAACTTTAAAGAAGTATTGTCTGGCACAGCTTTTGAAAAAAGTAAACAGTTGAAAAAAAATCTTTTAGCCTATACAATATTTTCACAAAATTCAATTGATGTAGCAAACAAAAACTTGAGCTTAGGATGTGAAAATATCATTGAAAAGTTAAAAGGCTACAAACAAGAACTAGAAGAAGAAAAATTTACCGTGGCAGTCTTTGGTTATTTTAGTACAGGTAAATCGACATTTTTAAATACTTTGATGGGGACTGATAAGTTGCCAATGGATGAAGATAGATCAACTGCTACTTTCACTAGACTTAGACATTGTGATGAAAGTGAAGATTTCAATGATGGTGATATGCAAGTTGTATATAAAGATGAAAATGATATAGCAATAGCATATAAAGAAGCAATCGGCAAGTTAGATTTTACTGATGATGAAGAAAAAAAATACTCCAATTACTCTGAGTTAACATTATTTAAAGATGCATTAGCAAAAAAATTAAAAGAGATAAAAATAAGAGATTATGGTTCTAATCAGAGGGATGTTGTAAAAAATGCTAAAAAAACTTTAGGATTTATTCTTGAGAATAATATCCCTTATGGAACATCAGACAAGGTGGAGAAAGAGGATATAAATGAATTTTTAACAGATAATAAAAAAGCATTTGGTATATCAGAAGTGATTTATTATCTTGACAATGACTTATTAAAAGATATAGAGATAGTAGATACACCCGGTTATGGTAGCGAGAATACAATGGATACTTTTAAAACTGAAGAGTTTGTAAAGGAAGCCAATGTGCTGATTTTACTAACAGAAGCTAAAGATCCTATGTCTAAAGAGGACGAACATAAATTTTTGGAAACTTATGAAGCACTATATAAAGCAGAAGATGGGAGTGTAAATACAGACAACTTATTTATTGTTGCTAATAAAGTAGATGAATCAACTAAAACAATTCAAAAAATAAAAGAATCTATAAAAAATAAGATTGAAGATAATTGGGAAGATAGCATAGTTTTAAAAGATGAACAAATTTTTACAATGTCAGCAAAATACCACTATGATAAAGTTCATACACAAGATTCAAAGCTCGATAGTGAAAATATAAACGAAAATGATTTAGCAGATTTTATAGAAAGCTATTCAATATTTTTAACTAAAAATAAAGATAAAGAACTTGTAAAAAATAGTTTTAAGAATATCGATGATACAATCAATGAGCTTAATGATGTATTTAATAAAACAGTATTAAATATGAATAGTGATATAACAAATATTAAACAGAAAAAAGAGTTATTTCAAAAAAACAAAAAAGAAATATCAAGGACATATAATTTAGTTGGACAATCAATTAGTGCCAACATAAAAATACTTCATGATAACACTAAGCAAAGACTAGATAAACAAAAATTAAATAATACACAAGATACAGCGGATGCTTATGAGAGATATTTAAAAAGTAAAGGTCTAAAACCTAACAATGCAAATAAAAGGAATGCTAAAGAGTTTTATGTCAAATTTACTAAAGCTATTCAAAAAACAGTTTTAGAAGACAACAACTCTTTATTCAAAGATAAACTCAAAGAGAATATGGAGTTTATCAATAAAGAAGTGGAACAACTATCGATAAAACTGGAAGAAGAATATAATATTAGTGGATTGGAAAAAAGGATAACTTTACAAAAGATTAATACAGAAAAACTTAATGCAATTGAGTTCGAAAAGAATTTTGTCAGAGTAGTTCTTGACGTTATTCTATTAGGATGTGGAGACTTTGTTGAATACTATGCTCAACAGATGAAGAAAGATTGGTCTGAAAATACATACAGTACTTTATTAAAAAATATTGACGATTCAAACAAACTATCAATTATAAAAATACAAGATGAATTTGAAGCCCGAAGTTTAAATATTGTAAATAGCATTGAAAACAAACTTAATGATATTGAAAAAAATATTAGTAAAAAACAAAAAGACAAAGAAGAGTATGATAAAAAAACTGCTCTAATTAAATCTACTTTTGAAAAAATAAATAAATTAAAAACAACTATTAAAAAACAAGAAACTGATTTATACAACTAATGAAATTAAAGTATAAATATGATGATGGATTAGAGTTCTTACAATACTGTTCAAATAAAGAATTAAACTTCTTTATTGAACTATATAAAAATGAAGCAAAACTTACAGAAGATTTGACTTCACAAAGTGAGTATAAAAAATATTTTCCACGCCATCATAAGTATTGGAAATTAATTGCAGCAGAGTTACAATACTTTGGCGGAAACACTATTTTAAATACTCCAAGAGGCTGTGGTGTTTTATATAAAGAGATTTTATGTGATGTTTGCTCAAAAGAACTGATTAACTATGATAAAAAAGCAGATGTTGCTCAAATTGAAAAAGTTTTTATTTTTGAATATTTAAAGAAAAGTATAAAAAACATATCTGCTTTAGAAGTTGAAACTTTTAAAAATAGTCTCAATCTGACTCAACTTAATGAAGTTAAATTGTTAGCTGAGATAAAAAAAAGACTTTTTACTAGTGAAGTTTTCTTTCAAAATACAGTAACAATTTTACTAAGTAATTTAGGAAAATCAGTTATCAATCAAGTTGTTAAAAATACTTTACCATTTATTGCACAGCAACTAATTAGCAAATCTGTGATGCTGCCCATAGGCATTGCTATTAACATGAAAGAGATAATTGATCCAGCATTTAGAATCACCTTACCTAGTGTTTTGTATATAACATACTTAAGAGAAAAATATAAAGAACAAGATTTAAAATTTCGACATAGATTCTATCCAATAATTGGCTCTATTTTAAGGACAGAATTAATTGCAGGTGGAGCTGACCATAGTGGAATATATATTGGAAATAATCAAATAATAGAAATTGCTGAAAAAAATGGTTCTGGATGTGTGGAAGTTACAGATTTAAATGATTTTGTCCATAGTTCGCTTGTTAGAACTGGCGTTGCAATCTATATCGCTGTTGATAAATTATCAAAAGATATTATTTGTAATAAAAAAATCGTAGACACAGCAAGTAGGCACATCGGCAAAAAAAATAAATATCGACTTATGAAAGATAATTGTCATTCATTTGTTCATAAATGTATAATAAATGAAGATTTTGATAAAATCACTTCGGTCTGGAAATTTAAACAACTTACTAAAACTATTAGTGAAAATTTAAATAACAATCGAATTGTTCAATGGGTTGTTTGTGATATAAACCCAATTGAATACAAAAGAGTTAAAAAATGGAAGATAGAGGATGAAATAGTATGTTAAAATTAAAAAGTAAGGTTGAATTGTTAAGAGAATCCAGTAAAACACAAGAGATACTAAAAGATATACAAGATTTGAGTAATATACTTAATGATGATGAAAGACAGAAATTAAATACCATTAATGATAAATTTGATGATTGGAGTGCTAGATTATCTGATAACAGATATAGAGTTGCTATAATTGGAACTGAAAAAGCAGGTAAATCAACTTTTGCAAATGCATTACTTAGAAGAGATTTTCTTCCTGAAGATGAGGGGAGATGTACTTTTACAACGACTACAATAGAATCTAGTAAAGTAGAAGATACTGCTGAAATAGAATTTTTTACAAACCAGGAATTTATAGACAAGTTTAATTCTCTTTGTGAAGAAATAGAATTTACATGCAACTATAGTACTGTAGATATATCTGCACTAAATGAGTTTTGCAATAATACTTCTAGTGCTGTTTCAACGAGTAATGCAGTTGATGATATTAGAGATATACTTGGAAAAAAAGAACAAATAGAAAAATATTTATCAGGCACAACCAAAACTTTTATAGGTCAAGATATAGATAATATTAAATCCTATATAACTGATGAAATAAAAGCAAGGGCAGTAAAAAATATAACGATAAAATCAACACAATTTAAAGAACAAGAAAATCTTATTATATATGATGTACCAGGTTTTGATTCTCCTACAAAACTGCACCTTGAGCAAGCTAAATGGTACATGAGAAATGCTGATATTGTAATTATGCTTGTGTCTATTGCTGACAGAATTTCTTTTGTAAAGGCACAAGCTGATTTTTTAAATGATACCAAGGATAGATATGGACAAAAACTATCAAACAAACTAATAGTTGTAGCAAGTAAATTTGACAAGCATATCGTTGATGATAAAAATTCGTCTGACATTAAAATAGAAAAATCATATCAAATTTTATCAAGCGAATTAAAAAAATATGGCTTATATAAAGAAAAAAATATATTTAAAGCTTCATCACTAGGCTTTTTAGAAAAGAAAAATATTGTTAATACTCAATATGCATATCCCAATTTAAAAAAACATGAATATCCTGATAGCATTGAGACTATTGAAACAAGATTAGAAGAATTTTTAGATGGTGAAGCACTAGAAATATTAAATGAAAATTTCAATATTGATCAACTAGAAGCACAGACATTAATACTTAATTTTAAACGAGACTATAATCCTAAAAAAGATGAAAAGAAAAAAAGGAGTGAGGAGATAGCTCTCATCGATAATAAGTGGGAATTCATTAAGAAAAATATTAAATTAAGTCTTACTAAATATCAAGAAGTCATTAAAACTACTCAATTTGACTTCAACGAAATAATTTCAAGTAAAGTAACCAATGACTGGATAGAGGATTTAATAACTGAATTACCAGACGATTTAGAACAAGCAAAATCTGAATTAGTAGGTGGAAGAACTTCGGTTGAGCAAGCAACAATAGTAAATGATAAAATAAGAGCAAAGCTTTGGAAAAAATCACTTGATAAAATAGTTAATATCTCAACAGATACGATTACTATTGAAAATACTAATAAACAAGATGAAATCATAAATATAGTTTCTGGAATAATTTTTGAAACTAAAATCATCACTAATGAAGAAAAAAATGAGTTAGCTACTGAACTTAATTTGATAACAGATAATTTTAAATATGAGGCTAAATCATATAGACCTTTGATTTTAAGATTTCTAAATAATGTTTTTGAGATTTTAATTTTAAATAGAATTACTGATGATGAAAATGATTCAAGAGTAGCACGATTTAAAACTCTAAAAACTGATATAGAAGCTCTTTTAAATTATAGTGATTATGATGATACACTAGGATTTTATAATCAACCTTTCATAAAACAGCTACTAATACAAGATGCTGATTACTCTGTCAAGCAATCAAATATTCAGAATTTATTAAAAGGTGCTAAAGTAGCGACACAATATAAAGACGTAATTACTGAAATTAGTAATGATTTAAATTCTTTAGGAGATATTTTTAATAATATTTTACTTAAAGCAATAGATATAGAATCTCCATTTAAAGCATCTTTAAATGACCAAATTCAAGCCATACTTACTGATGTGGATGAAACTAGTAAATCTAAAATAAGGAGATATTTAATTAATAATATTGAAAGTATAGCTAGAACTGAATACAGTCGATTAACAATAGATCAAAATCTAGCTAAGCAACTTGATAATATTATTGATAAAATAACCTTTTAAAATAATGATATTTTAAAAAACCGACTTAATAAAGAAAATGGTGGTTCGAAAACTAAGAATTATTTTGCAAATGAGTGTAAAAAAATGCTGAATGCTGTTCAGATGGAGTGCGTGCCTACAATTGTAAATATGCATTAATTTGGGACAAGCGCGCGCATGAATACTTAGACAGCTTAGAGCTAAAAAATATTCTCAGTGGCATTGTAATATCGATCCCAAATAAAAACTAACAAATTTTCCACTGCTCAAGAATCCAGTTATACTCTGCAGTAGCTGTTTTATAAAGTTATAGGTTAGGGCGGAGTAAGGATTTTAGAAATGTTGTCTTGACTTTTTGGGGTGGTATAAAAGACAGCTCAAGAGATGAGTGAGCTCAAGCTCAAAGCAAAAGAGGAACAGCTTCAGCAGGTAAAAAACCAACTCGAAGATGCACAGAGAAAAGCCCAGCAGGGCAGTCAGCAAATTCAAGGTGAAGCACAAGAACACTCAATAGAAGATTATCTTGAATT
>WFMP01000116.1 GCA_015489035.1 Candidatus Altimarinota bacterium | reverse complement strand
CATTAGAGCCATTACAATTTAAAATAGAAGCCGAAAAATTAGCTGTTAAAGCCGAAAAAGAAAAATTATGGCCAAAATTAGTTTTACAAGGAAATTACAACCATAGTACTGCAAAAGCATATAATAACGATTTAAATATCGATAAAGATTTTAGCACTGTAAACGTTGTTTTGCAAATTCCTGTTTTTGAAAAATCACAGTATAGCAAAATAAAAATGGCTAAAATTGATGCAGCATCGCTTCAAAATGATTTAAAACAAAAGGAATTAGAATTAACGGCACAAGCCGAGCAACTAACCACTAATTTAAGCATTTTAGAAAACCAAGAGGCTATAATGCAACAAAGTATTCAAGCTAAAAAAGAATTATTAAAAATAGCAAAAGTAGCTTATAAAAATAGTAGAATGACCATTGAAGATTACCTAAAATATGAAGATGATTTAGTTTTAGAAGAGTCCAAATTCTATAAAATAACAGCACAAAAATGGCAAACTTTAATGAAATTGGCTGTTATATATGGTAATAATATTGAAAATATTGTAGAATAATAAAATTTATCGATGATGAAAAAATACACAAAAATAATACTCGTAATAGTATTAATTATCCTTGTAATTGGAGGGATTTCTCTAATTAAAAAAGCAAAAAAAGAAGACGCGAATGCTCCAATAGCAAAAACATATGATGTTGTTGTAAAAAAAGAAACAGTCAAGCAAGATTCCATAAAATTAACGTTGCCTTATTTAGCAATCGTACAAAATGATAAAGATGTATTGCTTGCTTCTAAAGTTGCTGCAAGGGTGCAATATATCAAGCCAAGTGGTTCTAAAGTTAAAAAAGGCGAAATTATCATAAAATTAGATAACACACCTTTACAGAGTAATGTTAACAGTGTAAAATCACAAATTGAAGCAGTAACAACAGCTTTAAATAATATGATTGCAACACATAAAAGAACTTTAGAATTGGTAAAAGTCGGTGGTGCTTCCATAGAACAATCTCAAAAAGAAGAATCTAAAATATCTGAATTAAAAGCGAAAAAAGAATCTTTGAGTCAAAATGTAAATCAAATTTACAATACAATGAGTTATGCTGTAATCAAATCGCCTGTTGATGGTATTATCTCTAAAACAATGGTAAATAGAGGTGATGTAGCAATGCCAGGGCGACCAATAGCAAATGTTAGATCTAATAACGGATTTTACTTACTGGTAAGAATTCCAACAGATATGAATATAAAAGGTGTAAGCGTAAACAACCAACATTTTGATGCCATCCCTTTAAATAGTACTTTTAATGGTTTAGCAGAATACAAAGCTTATGCAACTATTCCAAATTTAAAAAGTGGCGACCGATTAGAGGTAAATGTAGAGGTTTATAATGGTAAAGGAATTCTATTACCTTTTGATACCGTAATTAATAGAGATGGAAAAAGTTATGTATTGGTTAAAAAAGAAAACAAAGCCATTCCAAAAGAGATTACTATTGTCGAAACAGGAGAACAAGGAATTGTCATTGCAAACAAAGATTTAGTAGGAAAAGACATCATCGTTGCTAAACAAGATATTTTACTTAAACTGTTAACAGGTGTTTCATTAAAAATAAAAGAATAATAAGCTATGTTTGATTTTTTCTATAAACGTCCATATACACTGTATGCAATTATTGCAGGTTTCTTTATCATAGGTATTATTGCCTTATTAACATTGCCAAAAAACCTGTTTCCTGATGCCAATCCGCCACAAGTAATCGTGATTACAAGTGTGCCTGGAGCAACCGCACAAGTTGCTGCCAATACAGTGTCTAAACCTATTGAACAAGAAATTTCAAGATTGGGTTTAGTAACCGATATTAGCTCCATCAATGTAGCCAATTTTTCTATTGTAAAAGCAGAATTTGGTTATAAAAAAAGTTTGAATGCTGCTGCTGTTGACGTAGCAAATGCACTATCCATAGCAAAAGGAAAATTACCTAAAAATGCCAGTCCTGCCATATATACTGCTGGTGATTTTACCTTGCCTGTAGATATTATTTCTATTTCGCCAAAAAACGATAATATCAATTTAGCCGATATCAGAAAAATAGCCGATAGTTTTTTAAAACCCTATCTTTTAAGTAATCCTGAAATTGGAAATGTAGAAGTTTTTGGAGGTTATCAAAGTGCGATAAATATTGAAGTAGATCCGTTTAAAGCAAAACGTTATAATATTGATTTCGATAAAATAGCCAAAGCCTTGCAGACTTTAAATAAAGATATGCCAATTGGTTTTGTAAAAGGAAAAGATAGTTTTTATACCATTACTTTTTATGGGGAAAAAGATGAAATCGAAAAATTAAAACTACTCAATATAATGCCAAATGTACATTTAGAAGATGTTGCTGATGTAAAATGGAGTTATATGAAACGTAGAAGTGGTTACGTAGGTAATGGTAAAGATGCTATTGCTTTGTCTATTCAGCGTTCACCAAGCGGAAGTGTATTGGCAGTTTCTAAAGCTGCTCGTGCCGAAATGAAAAAAATGCAAGTAAAATATCCAAACTTAAATTTTGAAATTTCGGATACACAGCGTGATTTAATCGAACTTTCTAATGATAATATGCTTTCAGCTTTACGCGATGCAATTATTTTTACCTTGATTATTATTATGTTTTTTCTTGGTGATTTCAAAGCGATTATTGCAGCTGCGATTACCATACCAATGGTATTTTTCTCTACTTTGGCAGTCATTTGGCTTACAGGAGGAAGTTTAAATATTGTTATTTATACCGCAATTATTTTAGCGCTTGGTTTATTAGTAGATGATGCTGTGGTAGTACTCGAAAATGTAGAACGGCATATTAACGAATTAGGCGAAGACCTTCAAACTGCCATTAGAAACGGAACAAAAGAAGTTATCAATCCTGTTTTAGCAGGAACGGTAGCAACGATTGCCATACT
>WFMP01000115.1 GCA_015489035.1 Candidatus Altimarinota bacterium | reverse complement strand
TGTGGAGTATATAATCATAGACGGTGGCTCTACTGATGGGACTGTTGATATTATTAAGAAGTATGAAGATAGGATTGATTATTGGGTTAGCGAACATGATAATGGAATTTACGATGCAATGAATAAAGGTATTTCCTTATGTAGTGGTGAATGGATTAACTTTATGAATGCTGGAGATAGTTTTTATGATAATGAAGTTATTTTAACTATGTTTGATGAAGTTAATTATGATAATTTGGTCATACATGGTAAAGTGGCAGTGTATTATGAAAATTATTTTATATCACTATATGGAGATGAGAAAATATTTCCACATCAAGCATCATTTTTTAGAGCAACATATATGAAAGAATTGAAATTTGATTTATCTTTGAAAATTTTTGCTGATGGTGAGCTGTTGTTAAGATTACAAGGGCTTGAAAGATATAAAGAAAAATATGTCGATAAGGTTGTAGCAAGATTTTATTTAGGCGGAATCGGAAATCATCCAAGATTTTTTTTCAAAAGACTTAAAGAAGAGTATTCCATAAAAAATAGGCGCGGCATAAATTTTTCAACTAGATGGTTGTTAGTGAAATTTTTAGATTTTTTTGGATATATGGTTTATAAAGTCTTTGGAGAAGAAGTTTATTATACAAAATTTCAAAAAAAATTATTAAAATACATAAGTAAGAAGGCAGATAGATGAATCATAGTATATCGAAAATAATAAGAAATAAAATATTTTATCCATTTTGGAAAAAATTAAATAATTTGTCTATGTATGGGATGAATTTTGGAGTTGCGAGCGGCTATGCAGATTATAGCGGTGAATTACATATTATTCAAACTATTAAAAAAAATTTGCCAGTTGGGGGGATAGTGTTTGATGTCGGAGCTAATGTTGGTGATTGGTCAAAGTTTATTGTCAAAGAATATAAAGGTTTAGATTATAGTCTCTTTATGTTTGAACCTGCATCGTCAGCTTATAAGCACCTCCAAAAAAATATAGAAAAGACTCGAAATAGGTTTTTTTATAAGATTGGCTTTGGAGGCAAAAAAGAAAAAATAAAAATATATTATGACAATGAAGCGCAAGGAAGTGCTGGAGCATTTATGAAAGATGCAAAATACTCAGAAGAGATTGAAATAGACACAATAGATAGATTTTGTTTGAAGCATGATATACAAAAAATTGACTTTCTAAAAATGGATGTTCAGGGTTATGAATATAATATCTTAGTTGGTGCAAAACAAATGCTTGAAAATGGTAAAATACAATATGTACAATTTGAATTTGATGAACCAAATATTGAAAATAGGATATTTTTTAAGGATTTTTGGGAATTATTAAGTGATGAGTATCATATTTATCATTCGTTATATAATGGCTTAGTTAAAGTTGAAAAGTATCATTATGAATTAGAAAATTTTAGATGTATGAATTATTTAGCTATAAAGAAGTAGTGTGATTATTGGTAAAATAATTGGTGGATTAGGGAATCAAATGTTCCAGTATACTTTTTATAAGTATTTATCAATAGATAAAAAAGTTGATTTGAAATTAGACTTATCATCATTTGAAAACTACCATCTACACAATGGCTATGAGCTTGAAAATGTTTTTGATGTTGGAGAATTTATGGCAACACAAGATGAAATAAAGAAGTATAAGTCAAAAGTTCCTTTATTTTTTAAAATAGAAAATAAATTTTTGAATAAAAATATTATTTTTGGCAAATCGCATATAAGAGAAAATAAATTTCAAATAAATTTGAAAATTTTTGATGATGATTTTGATGATTTTTATGTGGAAGGCTATTTTCAAACATATAAATATATTCAGCAAATTGATAATAAAATTTTTAAGTTTAAAACAAAATTAGATAATAGAGAACATGATGTATTTACGGGAGATACCGTTGCTATTCACATTAGGGGTGGTGATTACATAACGAATAAGGCAGATAAAAAGTTATTTGGTAATATTTGCACTTCGGAGTATTATAAAAATGCAATTAGATATATGAAAGAACATTTAAAAGCTTCTAAATTTATCGTATTTACAAATGATACTGCATATGCTATGGAAGTATTAAAAGGGGAGAGCTTTATGCTTGTTGATTGGAATATGGGTAAAAATAGCTTTAGGGATATGTTTTTAATGACACAATGCAGGCATAATATTATTGCAAATAGTAGTTTTAGTTGGTGGGGTGCTTGGTTAAATAACAACCCTGATAAGATTGTTGTTGCACCTATGAGATGGTTTAATAATAAAAATATAAATCAAACTAATATTATTCCTTTGAATTGGATAAGATTGGAATCGTGATGCATACACTAGTTTCTATAATTATGCCAGCATATAATGCAGAAAAATATATTGCAGAAGCAATAGACTCTGTTTTGCAACAGAGTTTTTCGGCTTGGGAATTGATAATTATAGATGATTGTTCGAGTGATGCTACGAAAAATATTATTGTAACATATCAAAACAACGATAAGCGTATCAAGCCTATTTATTTGAGTAAAAATGGTGGCAGACCTTCTATAGCAAAAAATTTTGGACTTAAAAAAGCCATTGGGAAATATATAGCATTTTTAGATAGTGATGATATTTGGATGCCAGAGAAACTTGCAAAACAAGTAGAAGCTATGCAACAAAATAGTAATTGTGGTTTATGTTATACGGGTGGATTTTGGATAGATAAGCAAGGCAATCAAATAAAAAGCTTTTTACCCAGGTATAGAAGTGGTAATTTGCTTTATAAGATGCTCGAACGCTATGAACTTAATAATCAATCAGTGCTTATTACAAAGCAAGCTCTTATGAGTACCTTGGGTGGATTTAATGAAGCAATTATAATTGGTGAAGATTATAATCTATTTATGCATATTAT
>WFMP01000114.1 GCA_015489035.1 Candidatus Altimarinota bacterium | reverse complement strand
TTATCTGCAAACATATTACGCAAAAAAAGTTCAACTTCTTCAACATTGTTAGGTCCACCCATATTGAGAAGTAAAAGTGCTTGTGACATATCTATCCTTTAAAGTCTTGTATTTTAGCATACAGAGTTTTAAAATACAAAACCAATATAATAGCCTATATAAAGGCACTATATTATTTTATAATCTAACCATTTTCCACTTTTTTTCCACCAATAGCAAAGTTTTTATATTTTTACTGAAATATCTATGGTAAAATAGTAAATATTTAGAAACATAATTATAGCAGGTGGTACTTATGAACTGTTGGGAAGAAATTTTAAAGTCGTTTCCATGTTTTGAAGAGGGTAAACCTCCCACAATAGATGAGAAGTTAAATAACCGTCTGAAGAAACTTACTAAACAACAATGTAGAAATATAGCTGCTGCAATCTCTTTTGAATATCATGAAGGTGTCCATTTAGAAAGTTTTATAGAACGGGAATTAAAATATTATGAAGTGGGTGACCTATTAAAAAACTTGGAAGATGTAAAAAGTGCTATTAGTCGGTGGGATAAAAATTTACCAATGAGTAAAAAGGAATTAGGTTTTATACTTAATGACAGCCAAAAAAAGATTGATAATCTTATACAAATGGGTATCCCCTGTATTCAACTTGTAGAAGGTGGTAAAGTTACATTTATACCCAAAGAAGTTAAAGAGTGGTTAGATGCTGTAAATCTTAGACAAGAGCGTTAAGCCCATTCTACGCCCTTAACCTCAACGCCCACAAAAAAATCTTCCATACGACACCCTAAAATCGAAGCAATAATATAAAGATGTTTGATAGAAAAATGCTGATTATTGTAATAAACTTCTGCTTGGGAGACTAAAGAGACCGATTTAAACCCCATTCTATGGGTCAATTCTAACTGAGATATGCCCTTTTCTTCCCTTTTTTTCTTAACATTTTTACCAATAGCAATAAATAGATTATCTAAAATTTCTTGATTTGGCTGTTTAATTTTTTTCAAAAATAAATCTCTTTTATGTTAAGCTTTTATTACATGGTACTTTGTTATCATTTTACTAACAACCTGCAATTACAGGTTATATAATTTTAAAGGGAGATTAAATGAAAAAAATAACTTTATCATTGGTGGCAATGATGACAATTGGAAGTAATGTATTAACGGCGGAGTCGTATCCTGCGGATGGTCCAAATTCTTATAAAGCACTACATAGTGGTAATGGTACATCTACTAGATATAGTACAAATAATAAAGGTTTTTATTTAGGTTTAGCCTACTCATTCATGCGTGATAACAGTGAGTTTCAAATCACAAATGGTGCAGGAGGAAGTGGCGATATTGATGGAAACCTCGCAACAATAATCTCAGGTTTTAACTTTCATAAAAATGCAGCTGTTGAAGTTAGATACAATCACCTTGTAGGTGACGTATCAACTTCTTTTGGAAGTTTTAGCACAAGCTATTCAAATATATCATTATTCTTAAAGCCTAAAGTAAAGATTGAGCAAACAACTGTATATGCACTACTGGGTTATGGTCAATCTAAACTAGAAAATTATACAGATGAAGATTTTCAATGGGGATTTGGGGCTTCATATCCTGTAAGTAAGCAAACAGATATATTTATTGATTATACAAATCTGTATAACAATGAGCAAACTATCGGAAATATTTACGGTAAAGACAATGTGCATCTCTTTACTTTTGGTATAAATATTCATTTCCCTAATGCAATATAAAGGGGATGTTTAATGAAAAAATTAACATTATCATTTGTGCTTTGTTTTTCTTTTGCAACTGCATCAACTTGTACAGATGCAAAACAACAAGCTGAATATTATTCAATTAAAGCCAACAACTATAATATGAGTAGTATTAGTGGTGCTTGTGCTATTGCAGATAACTTAGAGCAGGTTGTTAATTGGATGGGAACAATGAAAAATAATAATTGTCCATCTTTTAATAATTCTACATATCAGCTATACATTTCTATGCTAATGTCTGCTACAACAAAATGCGGTCATTAATTTATAGAGGGGAATTATGAAACAAATAAAATTTATAGTTACTATAGTTATCTTTGCGATGCTATTACTTGGTTGCAGTAGTAAATTGACTAGTAATTATAAAGCTTCTCCAATGCAATGTTATCATGATAATATGCGTATATTGGTGGAGGTTGGTAATTTAAAGAGTGCAGTAAAGGCAGGTTGTACTAGTTCAGCAAAATCTTCATTATCAAGTATTCGATTACAATATGAGGAATTACAATGGGAAAAATGCAAATCAATAATAATAAAAAATCAAAAAGAGATAAATGACTTCAAACAATTAATTGAAAAAAAGTCTAATCAAAAAAATCTTATTTGTAGAAAATTTAAGTATGATATTTA
>WFMP01000113.1 GCA_015489035.1 Candidatus Altimarinota bacterium | reverse complement strand
TATCACTTTCATAAGGTACAAAAATTGTAATACCGTCTACTGCAATAGGAACCCATGTTAAATTAACAGCACCTAAAGTACTGTTAAGTCCGATAATCATAATCACTGTTTTCAATAATTCATTTAGTTTCATTTTTTATCCTTTTAGTTTTTAATTCAATCAGTATATCTATGTATGTAGTATTAAAGTTATCTTTAATTTTTTACAATATTAATATATATGCTTTTAGGTAAATGCCTATATTTTCAAACATATCCCTATAATACAAAAAAATAAACTATTTGTCATTCATCTATCTTAATATTTATGGTTTTTTAATTTTTGATTTTGTTTTGATTAGGAGTGCTTTTTCGGCTAAAGGTACAGTGAGGTTTTACATAATCGTTCCTTGATTTAAAGGAGCGATTATAATAAAATTAGTTATTTATTAAGGACAAGTTTGTATCCAATCAGGCCATATATACAAGTCTTTTCCTCCACTATAAACATGACCAGTAATAGTAACAGGATCTCCAGTTCTTGTCACATGACCTTTAACATAAAATACTTCACCAACATGTCTTTTTTCATCTGTAACAGCAATTCCATTATCAGTTGTAACTGATGGGTTTGTATCTTGTCTTAGACAATCATATGCCATAATATAATAGACAACATTATCTTCACATTGCGTAACCAATTTACCTTGACTATTTCCATTAAATGTTGGTACTTGCAGCCTATTTTCTGAACTAACTGTAGACCTATTACATGTTCTTATTATTTCACTATATAATTTATTCTCATAATATACTCTACCTGTAATAGAAATAGATTCATTTCCTTCAATATATCCTTTAAGATAAGCAGTATCTTCTCCTGCACTATTTGTAATGGTTGTATTTTCATCTATCACAACACTGCCCCTACTTGCTGTAACTAAAGACGTATCATAATACCGATGTGCCATTATAAAATATGTGATATCATTTTCACATTGGACAACTAAATCTCTATATTCATTTGCACTGTCAAGTATTGGTATTTGAAGATTATTGTTTGTCGTATAATAAGAGGCAAACGATAACAGGTCGTCCATTACAAGAGGTACGAATTTTTTTTCTGCAAAAGATGCACTTGTCAAAATAAATACCAAACTTAATATCAATTTTATTTGTTTTTTCATTTTATTTCCTTTGATATGATCATTCACTTTTCCCTTATTCACAGCATAATATACGCTAAATTGTAACAATATTTTATATAAATAGCCTGAGGCATATCAATAAACATAAGTTAAATTAATATTTAGTTATCGAAAATAAACGTAATTATATTTCAAGAACATACTTCATCATACAAAAAAATAAATCTTTTGTCATTCATCTATTTTAATATTTATAATCTTTTTTTAGTTGGCTTAAGTGTTGAGGAGTCATACCGAGGTAGGTTGCTATATGATACTGTGGCACTTTATCCAGTAAGTATGGAGTAGTTAGCATAAATGTATCAAATCTTTCTTGAGATGTTTTCATCTGCCTATCCACAATTTTTTCATAGAGGGTTGCATAGGCTACCTCAGCCATAAGACGGCTAAGCCTCTCTTCTTTTCGTAGTATTTTATGTAGGCTTTGGACAGCATCATACTCCATAACCAATAATTCACAATCTTTAATCACTTCTATACTTAGCATAGATTCTTTTTGAGTAATAAAACTATAATAATCCACTACAAAGAGATTATTAACCTTTGCATTATTATCATTAAACATGATGTTCCATGTATAATCTTTGCCATCTTCGCCTACCATATAGGCTCTTGCTAAACCGGAGTTAATAAAAGATATTTTATTACACACTTTACCTGCATGATGTATAATTTGACCTTTTTTATAATATTCGATGTTTATTTTAGTTTTATACTGCTCCCATTCTTCTGATGTAATATCTATATATTTTTCAATGAATTTTTTATATTTAGTATACATTACTTTTCCCTTTAGATATACTGTTTATAAGAATCATCCTAACATTTATATCATTTTTTATTTATTTTTTATCAATATTTTCTACAACCTTGTCAATCTCCCTTAAAAAGTTTTCTATCTTTTTACCAAACTCTTCCATGAATAATTTGGTTTTTGCTAAATCAATATTTATATTATTTTTGTCAATTTTTATACCTACATTTTCAGCCATATCTACTTTACCTTCAGAGATGTCTTTTTGTATCTCTTGTGCTTTTCCTTCAAAGGTCTCTTTAAGTGCGTTGAAAAAATCTTTAGTTTGTGTAAGGTCTATATTGAGTTTACCCTCACCCATTTCCACACCCATTTTTGAAAATAAATCATTATTTTGTTCTGCCATTTTGAACTCCTTTTTAATCATTATATCTTATTTTCTAAAAATATCTAAATCAATAATCTGCACAAATAATCTATATAAAAGAGATATTTTAGTGTTATAATAATAAAAAGAAAAGGATGCTTAATGTTAAAAGTTAGAACAAGTCTCTTACTCTTTATTTCTATACTATTTCTAGAATTTGGTAACCTTCAAGCTGCTTGTAACCCAGCAGGAACAGCTGGAAATGACATTGTCTATTGTACGGGAGTGATCAATAGTTTTCAACAGTTTTATGGGGGTGATGACAGAGTCACACTGAACAATGTAACTGCACTTACAACAAACAATGTATATTGGTTGGATGAATCACTAGGTGGGAACATTGCAACAGATGGGAATGATACTTTTATCTCAGATAACAGTCAATTTTATTGGGTTTTAAGCTTTGGAGGAAATGATGTTTTTGATATCAATAACAGTGAATTTAATAACCTTTATGCAGATACAAATCCTGGTCATGGTACTTCACAAAGAGGGAATGATACGATTCATATAGACAACTCCACC
>WFMP01000112.1 GCA_015489035.1 Candidatus Altimarinota bacterium | reverse complement strand
ATTATATCTTTTCATGCATCATCAATTACAATATGTATAGGTTTTCATTTAATATATGTTTTTATATTTATAAGTTCATTAGAACTTTTTATATTATCTATAAAATCATTTTTTTTATCGAAAGAATCAGGACTAAATTCTAATTTTCATACTTGTAATTTTAATTGTTTAGTATCATTTATTTCTCCATAAATACTTTCTCAGTCTAAAACACTTAAATATACTTTGTTTCATTTTTTAACTTCTGTTATGAGTCAATTTTCTTTTGCATAAGGATCTATTATGAATTTTTTATTTTTAAATCAAATTTGAAATACTCCATGATCGTAAGTAGGATTAAAAATTATTAATTCTTTGGATAATTTATCATTTGTATCTATTTCAGAAAAAAGATTATTGAAAAATAAAGCCCAATGATAACATACTCATCATTTTATAAATGAAAAGTTTTTTGTTGTCATCAAAGGTGTAGTTATATAGAAAAATTGTTTAAATAAATTTAAATTGTCAAAATTTTCATAATTTCATCTATTTGTGCTATTGTAAAGTTTTGCTATATCCAATTCTTTGAAAACTTGTTCAAATCATCTTAAAAAAGATATAAAATCTTCTTCTGTTTCTATTTTTTCAATATTATATTTTGCAAATCTAACTAATTTATCAAATATTTTTTTTATACCTTGTAATATTTCTTTATTTTCTAAATTTGATCTTAAATATTGGTTAGCTTCCCGTGTTAAAAAATCTATTTTTCTAGGTAATTTTTGTCATTTGCTTATGTTTTCAATATTTTTCATCTTTTATTTTTATTAAATTTAAACTAATGTTATTTTAGCTTTTTATAAAAATCTGTCAAAATAATTTAGATTTATATCAAATATTCAAAAAGTAGATTTTCTAAATTTACATTAGCTTGGTTTTTAATTTTAATATCTATGAGTTTATCAACTTTATCAAGATTGCCAGTATGAGAATAATAAAAAATTAGTCAGTCCAAAAAAAGATTTATTTTTCCACTTGCTGTAAGTTCTTTAAGTAAATTAAATCTATTTGTAATTTTATTTAGATTACTTAGTTCCAAAAATTCTTCTATTTTGTCTAGTAAATTATTATTTTCTTCCAAAAGTCTTTTTGCAAGTCCTATTCTTCATCATGAAATAGCATACAAAATATTAAACTTATGTTCATCCAAAGTTATCATACTTTCATCTAAAAATTGTTTGAAATCTTTTTTATTTAGCTCAAACATATTTATAATAGTTCATCTTGAAAGTATGGTTGTAAGTAGTTTATTTTTGTTTGAAGTTGTTGCAAATATAAAAGTATTTTTTGGTGGCTCTTCCAAAATTTTTAGTAAAGAATTTCATGCAGCATTGTTAAGTCTTTCCAAATTTTCTATAAAAATAAATTTATACTCTCCGGCTGGTGTCTTCGATACGAAATCAGATATCTGTCTTGCTCCAAAATCAAGATATTCCTTATTTCAAACTTCTTTTATTTTGTCTTTTTCATCTACATCTATTTTGATTTGATATAATTTTCCATCATATTTTCCTGGGTCTTCTATGATTAGTTTATCTTGTTCGAAAACATTTAAGTTGTCTAATAATTTGTTGACCAATGTCTTTTTTCAAATATTTTTTGGTCAAGCAATTATAAAAAATCAAGACTCTAATTTTCAGTTTTTGATTCATTCTTCTATTTTTGAGATAACTTGCTTTGCAATTTTGTTTCAATAAACCATTTTTTATTTTTTTATTATAAATTTTTAAGCATATCTTTCATAACTGCCTGAGTATTTGACAAATCTCATTTGTAAGTTTTGAGTAATTTTTCTACTTTTTGTTTTGGATAACCAAGAGAAGAGATAGAGTTAATTATTTTATTTTTTAAAACTTCATTTTCATCTATTTTATCGAATTCATCAAGTGATAATTTGTCTTTTAACTCAATAATTATTTTTTTTGCAGTTTTAGGTCAAATAGAAGGAATATTTGTAAAAAATTTAACATTATTTTCTTCGATAGCTTTTTTGATTTCCTCTACTTCATATGCTGTAGCTATAAAACATCAAGTTTTTGCTCATATTCCACTAATTTTTGTAAGACGATGAAATATATCCAATTGACTTGTATTGTCAAAAGCTAGATAATAAAGTGTATGACGATTATCATCAATGATAGGATATAAGAAAAAATCTCATTCTGTTTGTATTCAACTATAGTGAATATTTATTCAAAATGAGTCATTTTTTAAAATTTTATAATCATTGAAATTTACTATTTTTCATGAAAAATAATGAAACATATAGATGTTTTATAAGCTAAAGGTTAACAATTGTCCCCGGACTCAAAGTTATTATTTATTATAAAAATAATAGTTGTTTGCTTATGTTTATCTTGTTGAGTCCGGGGACTGTCTTATTATTAAAATATTTTTATATTTGATACTATCTTTTCTCCTATAATTCAAGGTTTGTATTTTATGATAAATGTTTTTCCGTTTACTTGTTTTATAATATAACTTAATTGAGATAATTTTAAGAATTTATTTAGAACACTTTTTGATAAATTGGTTTTACAGTAATAAACTTCTACATTTGGAGATGATAATTTTCAAGTTTTCCAGTCAGCAATTTTTACTACTTGTTTGCAGTTTAGTCAACTTATTCAAAAATTTTCTTTTGAAATATTTGCTTCATATTTAATAGATTTTGGCATATACAATGTGTAAGAAAATGCTCTAGATTTGTATGCTAAATATTTACTTTCATTTATCTTGTTAGATTTTATTTCTTTTTGAGTAATTTTTAATGATTGTAATTTTCATATTAAATTATTTGTTCCACTAATGGTTAATTTACATATGAATTTATTTGATTTATTACCAAAACCATCAACAGTATAGTTATCTCAACTGTTTGAAATATTCAAAATAGTAGATAAGTTGTAATTATTATTTCTACAAGTATTTTTTATAAGTTCTGTTTCTAACTTTTTTGTATTTATAAGTGAAATATTATTTATATATTTGTAAACATTTCAACTTAATGGAGTTAAATTATATCAGTAATTTGCTCATAGAATAGAATATTCGTTAGTTTCTGGTAGCTTGTAAAATTTAACTCAATTGTTATTTACTATAGTTGTAAATTTATACATTTTATATTGTTTTTTTAGTTTTCCACAATCATACAATGAACTTCATTTTTGACATTTAAAATATGATATTTTAGCTATATTTGTAGTTATTATATTGTTTCAAGTAGTTATATCTCAAGTAGTTGTATTTCAAGACAAATTTTCTTCATTCAATAAATTTCAAGTAGATTCTTTATAAATTGTTATATTTCAAGATAAATCTTTTACTTTTAAATTAGTATTTTGAAAATTAATTATAATTCCATTATCTGAGTAGTATTTATTTTTCTTAATTTTGGGTTGATTATCTCAAGTTGTATTTTCTGTATTGTTATTTTTTCACTTTTTTAAAATATTAGTTATATCTAAGACAGGTAGGTTATCAGATGAAAATCAAATAATTTTTCATTTAATTTTAATATCTTTATTTTTATATGCACTTAGATCATATTTATCAGATCTTAAATACATTTCTTTTCCCTTAAATGTAGTTTGATAGTTTGTTCATACACTTATATTATAAGGGATTTCTTGTATGATTAAATTTCAAGATATAATGTTATCTGTATAAAATTTATTAGGATTATTTTCTCCACTTTTTGTAGCTACGATATTTCAAGTGCTAGAATGGTTGTTTGTTGGTGTTATCTTTATTTTTAATATTCAAGAAAAATATAATCATATAATTCACAAAATTATTATAATACTTGTAATGTAAAGTCATACTGAAGAGTTTTTTTTCTTTCTTCTTACCATATTTGATATAATTTTATAAAACTAAATTCAAGGAAGCCTGGATTCGAACCAGAAACTCAGGAGCCGAAATCCTAAATTTTGCCAATTAAACTACTTCCTCACATACGATTATATTTGTAATGTTTTGTTGAAGATTTTCAAGAAAATAAAAAATCCCAAAGATAATTTTAGTCTTTGAGAATTTAATAATTATTAATAATTTCATTTTTCTAATTCTGCTTTTATTTGATCAAAAAATGCAAGTAAATCATTTATATCTTGTTGTGGTAAAGTATTTGTTGCTTTAATATTAAGTTTGATAGAGTTTATATTTTTATCAATAAAATTGGTATTATCTGTTGCAAATGTACCTGACAATAAGAATAAAGCTCATAACAAAGCTATAATAATTTTTTTCATTTGTTT
>WFMP01000111.1 GCA_015489035.1 Candidatus Altimarinota bacterium | reverse complement strand
TCATGCACCAAGAGATCGAGATAGCGCAACTTCAGGTAAGAGATGCAAGAACAGACAACGATAAGCGTCAAAAGATGATAGAGTGGGTTTATGCTCACAAGTATTGGCTTTTTTCATTAGCAGGACTCATTCAGGCAAGTATTGATGCTGTTAATATGGGGATTGAGATGAGTTTGGATTTTGATAAGATTACGACAATCACGGTTGAGATTGACGGTAAAGAGATAGATGCTCTACATGCAAATCGTCAAGATGAGTTGATAAATAATATATATGACCTAAAACAGATGTGTATAAACTATCAACTCTTAGATAAATATAAAAACCATACAAAAGAGCTAAAGTTTTACTATGGTGATGATGAACGAAGTTTTAAATCAGAGGTATATATGCCAGCAAGAGATGATGAACATTATCATGAGTTTGCATTTAATAATTCTCTTGAAGCTACAGTAAGTAGATGAAAATATAATAAAGATAAGGTAACTGATATACATATATATCAATTTTAAACGGTTTCTTCTAATTATATTTTTTATTTTAAATTAAAGTTCTCTCTATCTAGCGTTAGATTATAATTGTAATAAGGGTCACCGTTTTTTAATATTTTCTGGTGTCTTTTACAAAAAGTATCTTTCTCTTTGTAAAATCTTATAATTTTCTCTTTAGTGTCTTTGGCGCCTCTTGAAATTGACTCATGATGATATGCCTCACAATATGGTGTAAAAATATTTCGATATTTTTTTTCTTGAACTCGTAGGCAAAAATCTACATCATTAAAAGCAACTTTGAAATCTTTTTCATCTAGTCCATGAACTTCTTCATATATTGATTTCTTGACCATCAAACAAGCAGCAGTAACTGCACTGTAATTTTGAACTAAATTTAACCTAGCAAAATATCCTATATGATTTCTATCAAAATATTTATGAGCATGGCCAGCCGCTCCTCCTATTCCTATTATAACGCCTGCATGCTGTATGGTATCGTTTGGATAATAAAGCTTTGCCCCTACAACTCCCACATTTTCTCTTTGTGAATGCATAAGCATCTCTTCTATCCAATTAGGTGAGATTATCTCTATGTCGTTGTTTAAGAGAATTATTTGCTTACCATTCGCATAATTCTTAACAGCATGGTTATTTATATCTGAGTAGTTAAAAGGTACATTGTATTCATAAAATTGCACCCTTTTATCAAGATTTTTTAATCTTTTCATTTCATCAAATATCTCTTTTTCTTCACTATTATTACTAATACCAATAATTTCAAAATTTTTGTATGTAGTTTTATTTAAAATTGATTCGATACACATCTTTAAAAGCTCTGGCTTATCTTTAAAGGGAATAATAATACTCACTAAAGGATTGTCCTTTATACGATATTCCACTTTATAAGTTCCAGGATATTTTCCATTTAAAACGTTAGCATCTATGTTTCTTCTCTTCATAGCATTTTCAAGTGATTTTCGTCCAGCTTCTTGTGCATAAGACTTACTGTTAAATTCACTTGCTGTTGAGCCTGGAACTTTTCTCCAATGATATAATACTTTTGAAATATGATATATTTTATCTGTATATTCAAAGACCTTGAGATATAAATCATAATCCTGGGAGCCTTCCAAACCAATTTCAAACCTACCGACCTTATCAATCAAATCCTTTTTGATTACTCCTAAATGACTGATATAATTTTGAGACAAAAACATATCAGGAGCGAAACTTGGTTTAAAGTGTGGATCACTAAATGCTCCATTCATCTCTAGCTTGTCTTCATCACTATAAATAAATTCTGCATCATTTTCATTTATGCATTTAACAACTTCATACAGTGCATCTTGTGTTAACTCGTCATCATTATCTATTAGTGCAATAAATTCTCCAGTTGCTAGCCCTAAAGCTTCATTTGAAGCACCTGAAATATTCAGATTGTTTTTTAAGTATTTTATTTTTATTCGAGGATTTATTAAAGATTTCAAATAGTTTATAGTCTCTTGGTTCGTGCTTTTATCATCCACT
>WFMP01000110.1 GCA_015489035.1 Candidatus Altimarinota bacterium | reverse complement strand
GCATAATTCCATGCTTGATTAGCAACAAAGAATTGTTGATTCAACAATGATTCCTGTTCTTTTGTAGGATATAATCTCTATTTATAATTTAAAATCATTTTGTAATTCTATACAAATTTTTTGAATTTGTCAAGCCTTATATCCCCGCCCTCAAGGGCGAGGTCTTACGGCTTTTTTGATAAAAAGTTTCTTTCATTTTATGGATAGCTTGTTCTCTTGAAGATTCATTCATTTTAGAAAGTTCTTTTTTTAACCTATTCATTAATTGGAATCTTTTAGATCTTGGAGCATTTTGAATCTTTGTAATTTGTTGAGAAATATCAACCTTACTAGAAAAACCTAACGTTGCTAAGAATAATGTAAATAAAATTATATTTTTCATAATATAATTCCTCCTTATTTTTGATATAAAGGAATTATAATATTAAATTGTAAGCGAAGTGTTAGTGATAAATATATTTATAATCTTTTTCTATAGATTTTATATCCTTAACTAAGTCTTGCATTGGCATAACTTTTTCAATAGAAGAATCAAAGGATTATATATAACTTAATTGTTCATATTGTATTCAAGAATAAAATTACTCAATTCTCTAACTTTTTGTTCATTTAAAACACCAAAAGAATCTTCAATACTAGAAGAAATAATAAAATAATTAACATAAGGAATATATTTATTTATACTATCAATAGAAATATCACTACTTACTGCAATTTTGTTATAAGTTGAATTTCCTTCAGGAATATAATTTCTTATTTCTTTAAATTTCTCAAGAGACGGGTTTTCTTCCGCACTATCATTAGAAATTGTTAAAATATCTAATTTATTGACTATATTATGAATTAAAGATAAATTTACTGATTGTTCACTAGAATTAAAAGGAAGTAATCCAAAATAAAATCCTTCAAATCCTGAATTAATCCAATCTTTATATAATTTTTCTGATTTAAACTTATCTATACTAAGATAGGGATTCTCTATTAAAACGCCGTCAATAAATTTATTATCAGAGGTAGAAAAAAATTTCTTTTCATTATAAGAATCCAAAAATTTACAACCGATCCACAAAGTAGGATATTTTCTTTTTATTTCTTTAAAAATATGAATTAAATCTTTTTTAGTTAAAGAACTATTAGGAAAAAACCAAATGGCTTTAATGGGATTCCTGGTACAAATATCTACATTTTTCATAATCAATTTTAAATCTTTAGATTTTATATGAATAACAGGCATGAAAAGTTTTTTTGAAAACATGAATAATCCTTTATTTTTCTTGATCATATTATAGCAACAAAAAACTTTATTTTACCTTTAATGAAAGAAGTCAAGGGATCCCAAAGGTCTTTAGCCCTTGGGTTGAATTGACTTAATTTTTATCAAAAAAGCCTTAAAACCTTGCCCTTGAGGACCGGTATATAAGGCTTGACAAATTCAAAATAAGAATTAAAGAAAAATTAAGGATTTTTTATATATAATATTACTAACATTAAGTTGGTGTCTTATGTAGAACAGGAAGTCCATTAAAGGTATCTTAGGAATAAGAAGTTCAAAGGATCCTATTAAGTTAGGATAAAATGCGAGAGTTAGAACTTAGTTGAAAGTCTACTAAACCCATTCCGAAGGTACTCCGCTATAAAAATTAAAAATATGAGGAAGTTAGTCATGGTATGAGCTTCATGCAAGGCTAGTTAGGTGCCTAGAATTACTAACAAGTCATTAGAGAGTTGACTTATCATGGATTCGAGACCCATGGAATTCTTTAGAAAGGGTAAGCTCTCCTTTCAAAAAAGGTTTTGTCTTACTTGTAATACTTTTCCTTGAAAAAAAGATAACAAGAGGAAGGAATAGAAGTGTTCCTTGAGCAGAAGAAGATCTTAGAGGATTGGAAAATACTAATCCTGGTTAAGTTGCAAATTAATCAGGTTCTCTTAATTTGTAAAATCTATGTCTATTTTTTTGATAAAATTAAAATTACTTTTTTTTAAAATGAAAATTTTTCTAATGAGTAAAATAAAAAGGATAAAATACGTGGAATGTATAGAAATAGCTAAAAATAAATTTAAAAATGATTATAAAATTTTAGCAATAACAATAAGAGAAAATAATATAACATACTGGAAAATAGTAGATTTATTTCTCTCAGAAGAGCTAGAAAATAAACAATATTCTTTAAATGTTAATGGAAAAAATGAAAGCGCTGCAAAACATAACTATAATGAGATTCTTATTTATAACACAGAAACAAAAAAAGAAAAAATTATAAATAAAGAAAATATAAACAATTATAAAAATTATAGAATATTAAGTGTTAGAGGGGCATTAAGAGGACAACCAATATGGAAAATTCAAGATAATAATTTAAAAAACCTTCTTAAAGATAGATTAGTTTCAATACGTCATGCTGAAGAAGAAATTGTAGCAAATGATTATAGAGAAGGAGTTTTTATCATGAAACATAAAATTACAAAAAGGATTCTAATCTTATGGTGTGAATCCTATAAAATAGCAATGAAAAAATCTTAAATGGACTATTATAGAATCCCCATAGCAAATTATTGCTATTACGAATAAGATTAATTTTTCCCGGTATTATGTAGCAAACTCACCAAGAAAGGTGAATTAAGCCCAAAATATAGGGCTTGAAGAGGTGTTATTTTTGTTTTAGATTTTTGGAATTTAGTTGTTTACTTGAGAGTGAAAGCCCAAAAAATGGGCTTTATAAAGAGTATTCATTTAAAATAGATTCAAGTTTTTCTTTTATGTCTGATAGGCGTTTGTATTCAGCATATATTTCATTTTGAAGGTCTATATCTATTTCACCATTTTCTTTTACTGGTATTTCTACTTCTATATTTGCCATTTGTTCTTCGTATAGCATACCCTGTGAATCTTTAGCTACAACATTCTTATATATTTCACTCTGACAATAAATTTTAAACCATTGAAGATTAATAGCATTCTTAGGAATTAATGCACCCGAATGATCATTTTGGTAAAATGGATAATCTCTATAAAACAGTTTTCCAGCATTTCCGTCCTTAGACCATGTAATACATTCTTTTTCTATAACAACATTTTTATTGTTTTTCATAAAGTTGTAAAGCCATTTCTTATTTGCATACCATGCTATACCTTCATTTGTTGTTTTAGAAGTTACAACTGGAAAATCACCAGCATTTTGATAGACTTCTTCTTGTGTAATTCTAACACCAGAAGTTATATGAAATAGATCAGATATTTTAAATTTTTTACTTTTATAAGATATTTTCTTTGACAATTCTTTGTCAATAGTTTTTATTTGATCTTTTAGCTGCTTAATAATTAGTTGATTTTTAATATATTCTTCAACTATAAGTTTTTGCTCGTTCAAATCAGGAATAATAACAGGTATATTTTTCATTTGAACTATCTCTAGCTTTCCATTACCCTCTTTTGCAACAACATATTTTTTAGTAATTGAATTTAAATAGATTTCAAGCCACTTAGGATTTACTATATCTTTATATTTTTTCTTTATAGCAGCAACACCACATTTTTCTGTTGGTAAGAAGTCCGTATCTCTAAGAGTTACTTTTCCAGCATATCCGTTTGTTACCCAACTTAAATCTCCTTTTCGACCTATTTTTTTATCTTTAACTTGTTCATATCCAATTAAAGCTAGAAAGAAACCGTCATAAATTTTATACATATTTTCAATTGAACCAAAATAAATTCTATTATTCTTTTTGTTAATATCAAATTTAAAAGATTTAACAGAAACAGGTGGTATATCCCACTTATTTGTATAATTTATTGTTACCAAGTCCAAATATTTATTAACATTTTTTTTAATTTGTTCCTCAAATAAGAAACCATGAGCTTGTGATTCTGACTTCATGGTCTTATTCCTAAGCAGCTTGAACTCTTTCAAGAGTTACAATTAATTCATGCTTTGATAAAGAAGGATTCCCTGCACTATTTCTAGCTAATATATTTAAATCATTATAAAGTGTTTTTAGATTATTTATAAGATTTTCTTTTTTCCCTTTTGCCTTGATAAAATAATGTGAAGATTCTTTATAATCTTTAAAATTTTCAATTACTTTCCCTGCTAAACCACCAACTCTTCTTATTGCAAAATCAGCATTTTCTTTATCTGTAAATTCAAAATAATCCGATAATGTTTTAGTCTTAATTTTTGTTCTAGTAATGTCAGATTTTTTCCATACTTGAAAAACACATGGAACAGAATATTGTTTACCTTCAAATATAAAACTATCTAATTGAATTTCAACTTCCATAATTAAATGAAACTTCAAATCTAACTTATTTGATACGCTTATTTTTTTAAATGTTTTTGGAACAATAAAACCAATATATTTGGAAAACTCAGCAGCTTTATTAAAGAATTTAATAGCTAATGAAGAGTTTTTCCCAAAAGGAGGATTACCTATGGTGAAAACCTCTTTATCATTAAAAATATTTTTATTAAAAGTTAAAAAATTATCCTTTTTAATACTTTTATGCTTTGGTTCAATATCTATTGCTAAAGAATTATCATGAAATAAGTTTGAAAAAGCTCCTGTTCCAGCACTTGGTTCAAATAAAAAGAAATCTTCTAATTCAAATTCTTTATTAAGAATGTTCATACAATATTCTGCAACTCTTCTGTTAGTGTAAAATTGATCTAACTCTTTACTATTGTTGTTCATAACACACCTCCGTGTTCATGTCCGCTTTTTGCGGACTAAAACAACCTAAAATTATATACAAATTCTTTGAATTTGTCAAGCCTTTTATCCTCGCCCTCAAGGGCAAGGTCTTACGGCTTTTTTGATAAAAATATTCATTTTCTTTCTTTTATATCTATACCAAAATAAGGATTAACCATTGAATTATCTCTATTTTCATACATAAATAAATAAAGATCTTTAAACCCATTAAAAAACGTTTTTAAAGAAGGAAATTTAACATTTTTAGGAATTTGAATTTCCTGTTCTTCATTAAATTTTATTCCTTTTATTTGTTCAAGATTAAAGATATATATAGATTTAATCTTCTCTAAATTATCATAACTCTTTTTAGTATCTTGAATTCCACAAAACATATGATCTAACTCATAACTTTCTAAATATAATATATTATTTTCTATTTTCATTAAAAAACTCCTTATGGTAAAGAATTATATACAAAAAATCTTTAAATTTAAATAAATTTCACAAATACTTTAAATTTTTGTAAAGCAGTGAACAATCCCGCCCTTCTGAAAGCAATGAAACAAAGTTTCATTGTAAGGGTAAGGCTTCATGCTTGATTAGCGACAAAGAATTGCTGATTAAACAAGATTCCTATTCTTTTCTCATTGTATATAGGTGAAAAATAAAGATTAACTGCTAATACTTTGCTAATCTTTTAATGTTAAAATACAAAAAAATAAAGGAGAAGTATTTAAAAATGAAAAATATTGAACTAAATGATAAAGTATTGTTAAATACACATACTGGAGAAAGTTTTCAAATTAATGATATAGGAAAATCTATTTTAAATAGATTAAAAAGTGGAAAAACAGATAAAGAAATCATAAAAGATTTATCAACAGAATATAAAAAAGATATTAATACTG
Source organism: Candidatus Altimarinota bacterium (assembly GCA_015489035.1). Lineage (GTDB taxonomy): Bacteria > Patescibacteriota > Gracilibacteria > Absconditabacterales > Absconditicoccaceae > S009-33. Next base: position 4,346 of record WFMP01000110.1, on the reverse strand, counting down.
TTTATATTGATTTTTATGATTTTAAAGAAAAACTAAAACTATATGGATTGATTCAATGAAAGAAATTATAGCTATAAGCGGTTTAAATGCAACAGATAACCCAGGGCCTGGAATTCCAGTAGCAAAAAGTTTATATAAAAAACATAAAATTATAGGTTTAGCATATGACGCAAATGAGCCAGGTATATTTTTAGATTATATATTCAAAACTTATCTAATGCCATATCCTTCTTTAGGTAAAAATGAATTTTTAAATAAAATTAAAGAGATAAAAAATAAAGAAGGAATAACAATAATAATACCTTGTTTAGACGTAGAACTTCCTCTTTATATAAATTCAGAAAAAGAATTAAATGATTTAGGAATTAAAGTTCTTATTCCAACAAAGGATATGTTTGAGTTAAGAAATAAAAACATACTTTCAAAATTATCTAAATCAATAGAATTAAAATATCCAAAAACATATGAAATAAATTCAGCTGAAGAATTAATTAATCTATTTAATGAAACACTATATAAGCAAAATGGATTTATGATTAAGGGATCTTTATATAAAGCATATAAAGTTTATTCATTAGAAGATAGTTTAAAAAAATTCTATGAAATTTCAAATGAGTGGGGATTTCCTATTCTAGTTCAAGAATTAGTTTTTGGTGAAGAAATTAATCTTGTTGGCGTTGGAAATGGAAAAGGTGATTTAACTGGATACGTTTCAATTAAAAAATTAACTACTACAAGTATTGGTAAAATTTGGACTGGATTAACTATAAAAAATGATAAGCTTAAAGAATATGCGGAAAAATTTGTAAAAGAAACAAAATGGAAGGGCCCATTTGAATTGGAATGTATGGTTCACAATCTTACAAATGAAATTAATTTGATTGAAATAAATCCAAGATTTCCAGCATGGGTTTATTTTGCAACAGAAGTAGGTGTAAATTTACCAGAACATATTGTTTCTATTTTAAATAACAGTAAAATTAAAAAAGAAATATATGAACCAGGTAAAATGTACATAAGATATACAGAAGAAAAGGTTATTAACTTTTCAGATTATGCAAATTTATTAAAAAATAGAAATATATAGGAGAAAAAAAAATGAAATATGAAAAACCGGTAATTAATAAAGTAAATTTTTCAATGGCGTCAAAATATGGTAGTCCAATAAAAACACAAAAAGTAAGAAATGAAATAGACGGAGTTTCAGTACATGAATTAACTAAAAAATATGGGAGTCCTTTATTTGTTTTTTCTGAAAAAAAGATAGAAGAAAAATATCATACTATGGAAAATGCATTTAAATCAAGATATCAAAATGTTCAATTTAGTTGGAGTTATAAAACAAATTATCTAAATGCTATTTGTAAGAAATTTCATAAGCTTGGTTCTATTGCTGAAGTAGTTAGTGAATTTGAATATCAGAAAGCTAGATCTCTTGGTATAGAGGGAAAAGATATAATTTTTAATGGCCCATATAAACCTTATAAAGATTTAAAAATTGCTGCAGAAGAAAAATCTAAAATACATATAGATAATTTTTTTGAATTATCAGATTTAGAAAAAATAGGTTCTGAGCTTAAAAGAACTATTAATGTTGCAATAAGAATAAATATGTTTACAGGTATTTATCCACAATGGTCTAGATTTGGATTTAATTATGAAAATGGTGAAGCTTATAGAGCTATTGAAAAAATAAAAGAATCAAAATATTTAAATTTAATTGGATTACATTCACATATTGGAACATTTATGCTTGACGCAAAACCATATGGTATTGCAACAGAAAAATTAATGGATCTTAAATTTATAGCTGAAAGTGAATTTGGATTTACTATAGAATACATTGATCTTGGTGGTGGATTTGCTTCAAAATCTCAATTAAAAGGGGTATATCATTCTCCAGACATTATCGTTCCTACTGTAGACGATTATGCAGAAGCAATTACAAATGCTATATATGATAATAATAAATCTGAAAAATTACCTAAATTATATTTAGAAACTGGAAGACATTTAATTGACGAAGCAGGATATTTATTAACAACAGTAAATGCTTATAAAAGGTTTCCAAATGGATTTAAAGGTTATGTTATGGACGCAGGAGTAAATCTTTTATATACCTCAACATGGTATAACTTTACTGTAGAGTTAGATAAGCATTATGAAGGCGATAATGAGCCTTCTGTATTAAATGGTCCACTATGTATGAATATTGACGTTATAGAAGAAAACATTCAATTACCTGCATTAGATAGAGGGACTATTTTAACATTAAGTCCAGTAGGGGCATATAATAATACTCAATCAATGCAATTTATTAGATATCGTCCAGCGACTGTATTGATAGATAAAAATAGAAATGTTCATATTTTAAAAAAAGCTGAAAAATTGGAAAATGTTACTAATGGCGAAGAACTACCAGAATATTTAAAGTAGATTGAAAATGAGTTATCTAAAAATACTTTTTAGGGCATACTCTTCTTTATTATTTATAGATAATTTTTATATTGGTATGATACTTTTTGTATCTACTTTTATAAATTATTCAATTGGAATAAGTGGTTTAATATCTATAATATCTGCACTTATTTTTTCTGCAATAATAAATTTAAAAGAAGAGTTTTTAATAAAAAATTTTTACATGTATAATTCATTATTAGTTGGTATGAGTATAGGATATTTATTTATGCCAAGTCTTTTAAGTTTTTTATTAATTTCAATATTAAGCATATTTACATTTTTATTGTCATTTGCATTAAATAGAATTTTTTATAATTATGGAATTCCTATTTTATCATTGCCATTTTCAATAGTTACTGTATTTTCATATTTAGCTACAATTAAATATTCAAATCTCTTAACTACGTTAATTCATAATAATTATATATTTGATATCCAATTACCTATATTAATTTCGTCTTTTTTAAAAGCTTTAGGTGAAATATTTTTTCTTCCTAATAACATTATAGGGTTAATTATAATTAGTTTATTATTTTTTAATTCTAGAATAATGGGATTTATTGCTATATTTTCATTTTATTTTGGTGTATATATACATTCATTATTTTTAGGATCATTTAATGAAGCTTTAGTAAATATTTATGCATTTAATTATATTATTACAGGTATTGCCTTATTTGGAATATTTTTAATACCGTCTATAAGAACTTTTTTTATTACATTAATAGCCATATTAATAAATGTCATTCTTTCAGATTCAATGAGTGTATTTTTCAATTATTATAATATATCAGTGTTTACAATACCATTTAACATAACTGCAACTATCATATTATTCACATTATTTTATATTAAATTTAATGAATATAATTATTTTCCTTTAAAAAATCCTGAAGAATCTTTTAAAAATTTTCTAAGAAATTTCTTTAAATTTAAAAAAGAATATATAAAAATATATCTTCCTTTTTCTGGAGTTTGGAATGTTTATCAAGGTTTTAATGGAAAATGGACCCATAAAGGATCTTGGAAATATGCATATGATTTTGTAATTAAAAAAAATGGAAAAACATATGAGAGAGAAGGCTATTTATTAAAGGATTATTATTCTTTTGGAGAAAGTATTCTATCTCCAGTGTCCGGATATGTAATTGCTTGTAGACATGATCTTCCAGACAATAAAATTGGTGAAGTAGACAGAGTAAATAATTGGGGAAATTATATAATATTTAGATCTAATGAAGGATATATTGTTGAAATAAGTCATTTAATGCAATATTCATTATTGGTAGATATTGGTAGCTATATTGAAATTGGAAATATTATTGCAAAATGTGGAAATAGTGGATATTCTCCAGAGCCACATATACATATACAAGTTCAAAAGTATACTTTACTTGGAAGTGAAACTATTCCATTTTTATTTTCAGATTATATAGAAAATAAAGTTCTTTATTTTAATAAATTACCAAAAGAAGATTCTTATATAGAAAATATTATTTTAAATAAATTTTTTGCAGAAAAATTTTATTTCTCTTTAGACGAGGAATATAAATATCAAGACGAAAATGAAAATTTATCTTCTTGGATTGTTAAAATGAATGATTTTTCAGAATTTTATTTTGAAGATCAATCACATAATAAATTATTTTTTTATAATTCTTATAAAGAGATTATTTTTTATAAATATATTGGGAAGAAAAGCTTACTTAAGGAGATTTATGGATTTATTCAAAGAATACCATTTACAAATAAAAAATTATCTTTTTTAGATTATAATATTAAAGATTCTTTTATTTATCTAGGAATTTTTAATAAAAAATTATTATTAAGAAATATTAATTATAATATAACTGAAAATAAAATATTTTCTAAATATGGTGAAATAG
>WFMP01000109.1 GCA_015489035.1 Candidatus Altimarinota bacterium | reverse complement strand
TTCAGACGAGGTTGTCGACTCCTCCCGCTTGTTATCTGGCGCTGTGCGACAGGTGACTAGCGGGTGTTCAGCCCGCGCCCCCGTTATCCGGTCACGCAGTGAGCGGATAACGACTGAATATAAAAATATGTTACCTGCCTTTGTACTCTTTTAAGTTCTACAATGGTAGCTAAACTTCTCTAGTTCTTCAAGCTTTTTTCGGCTAGGGTAATATATTTTTTTACTATGTTTTGTTGTATGACTTCTGATATAAAAGTTCTGGGTCTAAATCTAGTTGATTATCCCATTCTATACTATCAAAGCATACTTTTACACTCTTAAATAAACTTTCATTTTTTAATTCTTTAAATTTACCAATCTCTAAATATGGTTTAATATCAAATAATTTTTCTTCTTCATTTTCAAATCTCAATAATAAAAAGTAGTTATCAAGCGGTTTTACATCTTTTACTGCTAAATACATAATATAATCTCCTATCTTAAAGGGTCTATTTTAAAAGGCAATTCACCATTTTGAGCTAACTCCCAATCAGCTAGTAAATCTTCTTGTCTTAATTCAACCCATGCTAAAACTATTCTAAGTTTCTTTTTGTGTAGTTTACCTTCTGTTAACTCAACTTTTTTTATATCGATAACTGCTTTATCATCTTGATAATAAACATGAATATGTGGTGGGTTATGCTCATTTGGAGCACAATACATTCGTATAATAATTCCATAAAATATTGAAATTGTTGGCATTCTATTTTCCTCAATATTTAATTATTTTATTTTAACATATTTTGCTAGTCTAATACCTTTACTTATTTCAGCATGATAATTTACTCCAATTTCAGCTAACTCAGCAATTTCACTCATTGAGCAAGTGCAATTTTTTAAATCCTCTGAATATTTTATTCCAAATAATCTTATCATTGTTGTACTGTCTCCTTTTTGAGCATTCTCATACATTTCTTTTAATTCATTTGCTAAATCTTGTTTCGTCATTAATAATTTCCTTTTCATACAACGACTGAAGATAGCCAATAAGTTGCCGCTAGGTAACTTATTGGCTACTCTGTTTTGTTATAAGTCATTTTTCACTAATAAACTTTGAATTTCTTCTATACTGTATGCTGGTTTTTTCTTATGTATCATAGCATGACAATTAGGACAAACAGGTATTAAATCCTTAATAGGATTAACTTCATATTTTTCATTTACTTCTGATAATGGTTTTACATGATGAACATGAATAAAGCCTTTGCCAATTTCCTTATATTTTTCTTCAAAATCAAAACCACATATAATACATTTTACTCCATAGTGTTTTATACACTCTTGTCTTGCTTTAGGATTTCTCTCGTAAGCATTGACGGTAATTTGTTTTTTTGCACCTTCTGATAATACTTGATTTTCTATCTCATCTGGATAGACTATATTATTTATTAAATCATTTTGTAAAATTTCTAAGTCCATATATTTAATTGGATTAGCTTCTCCTCTAGTGTAGTATAATGATACATCTTGACCAATAAAAGATTGCATATCTGAATTAGATTTGCCTATGAACTCTAATCTACCTTTTAATTTTGGGTCATTTGGATTTATCTTTCTAGTAGTATAGTGAGTAGTATTAGCATCATGCCAAGACTCAATAGAATAAACATTTTTTATAATATTGTTATGTATTGCAAAAGCATATTTTAACTGAATTGCTTTATTTTTGCTAATTCTCCAAATACCTCTATATCCATCATATAGTTCATCTTGACTTATTTTTTCAAATTCTTCATCATTTAAATTAATATATGCTTTTATAAAAATTACATTTTTCACTTAAATCCTTTGTCTTATAACGGGGGCGCGGGTGAGTTGCGACCTCGGGTGACAATTTTAATTTTCAGACGAGGTTGTCGACTCCTCCCGCTTGTTATCTGGCGCTGTGCGACAGGTGACTAGCGGGTGTTCAGCCCGCGCCCCCGTTATCCGGTCACGCAGTGAGCGGATAACTATTTATTCAAACACATT
>WFMP01000108.1 GCA_015489035.1 Candidatus Altimarinota bacterium | reverse complement strand
TTAAAAATAATACTATGTTTCTCCCCTGTAAATAGGCTTTTTCAGAGTTTTCCGAAGTTTACAATAAAAATAACTAATTATTTGGCAAATTGTTATAATATTAACAATTAACATACAAAATGTATATTTGTTAATGTTGTTATTTATAGTTCATTTGTGTAAAATGTGTTTGAATAAATAATTATATCCAAGCAACCTGACAAAAGATGTCAAAAGTAATTTGTATATGCCTATTTATACAGATAAATAGGTAAATTTAAATTAAAGGCTCTATGATGGCTGAAACAAATGATAAATGGGAATTTTATAAAGACCCATCAGAAGAATGGCGATGGAGAAGAACTGCTTCGAATGGAAGAATAGTTGGTGCATCAACACAAGGTTATAAAAATAAACAAGATTGTATTGATAATGCAGTTAGAAATGGATACAGCTAGTTAAGTAACAGATATAACAAGACCTTGGAGAGAAATAAATGCCCTCGGCGATTTTTAAGGACTTCTGGAATATACTTGTAAAAGAAATTTATAAGACTTGAAAGACTGCTAAAAAGGCATTTATTTCTCAAGTCAGCCGTTATATCTAGCTATTTACATATTTTCACACAGAAGGAAAAAATAATGGCACGGTCTATAAGAGTTAAAAGTACAAATGAAGCAAACATGGAAAATCTTGCAGGGCTTGGATTTTTAGGAATATTTTTAATAATATTTATACTACCAGCAACAGGTTATCTTATCTATATGTTTAAAACTCCATGGAAATTTAAAATCTTTAAAGAATATGATATTCAAATAGATAGAACTAAAAACTTAAAAATAATATCAATAATTCTAACTGTACTTTCAAGTATTATAGCTTTATTTACTATTATTAACGATTCATCTTACACGATTGTGGTTGCTGTAATAAGCATCATATTCTTAATAATTGCAATGGATATCACAAAAGATGAACGAGAAAATATCAAACAAGTAAAAGACTTTTTATTAGAGTATGATACACTTATTAATAAAAAAGAAGCTATTATGCAACAAACAGTTTCTAATCATAATAGGAATAGTGATAAATATAATTCTATTTTAAAAGATGAAACTGATGATATTATGCAAAAAATCAAAAATAAATTTAATTTTTCGTCTGCTGTGTTAGAAAAGATAGCTCAAAATACACTTAATACATTGAAAGAATTTTAAATGGATATAATAATAATTTTTAAAAAAATTTATCAAATTATAACTTTTAGATATTTGATGATTTTTAAAATGAATAAACATATTAGCAAAGATAACATTTATAACGATATAATTAAAGAAGAATTAGACTTTTATAATTTTTACAAAATAACAGGTGTTTATATGCGAAGTCCTGTTGAGCGTAAAAAATATCTTAATGCCTATTCCAAACATAAAGAAAAAATAGATTTGTTATTTAAAGAATTTGTCTTAATGAAAGAATATTTGATTATTGATAGCGATTATAATATATCTGTGAATTTAAAAAAATCTAAATTACATTATATAGCAAGAATTATATTATTTGGATCAATTATAGTATTTTTATCAGGTATATTATTTTTATATATGACGAATAATAAATTTATATTTTTAACTCTTAGTATCATAGCTACAATGTCGTTACTTGTAGGTATTTATTTTCAAGAGCCATATGAAAATGCAAAAAAAACTTCAGATAGTAAAAGATATAACAAATCATAGTAGCCAATAAGTAGCCTTGCGGCAACTTATTGGCTATATTCGACCGTTATACAGACAAAGGAGATTTTGTGGAAACAATTACCGTTACAACGAAAGATGAGTTAAAAAAAGTACAAGAGCAAAAAATAGAAAAGATTGTAGTTAGTGGAGATTTAGCTGATAAGCTAAAAAAAGCAAAACAAATTACAAAACTTGGTGCAACTGGATTAGGAATACTAACAGCAGCATTAGGTGTGGGAATTGTTGCTGCACCAGTTACGGGTGGATTATCAATGTTTGCAGCTGCACCAGTTGCCGCTTTAACAGGATTGGAGATTGCTGCAATAATTACTGCTTCAGCTTTAGGTATCGCATTAATAATTGCACTTTTTAAAGATTATGAAGAGATAAGCTTTGAAAAAGGAAAAATGACATTAAAAAAGAAGCAAGCATAAAATGATACGACCAAAAGCATTTAAATATAAATGTCCAAATTGTGGATATAGTAAAATTGTTAAACCTAAAAGTGATGCTTTAACTCCTTTGGATTTTATTAGTATCTGTCCAAAGTGTAATAATCAAATGGAAAGAAAAGAATTAAATGCAGTAGAAAAAATATTTTGGAGATAAATTTGGAAAATTTATTAAAAGTAATGGATGAAAATTTTAGTTTAATTCACAATATACTTAACAATAAAGAATTAAATCTAAATGATGATTACAATAAAATCAATTACACATATTATCGAATGTTCTGCACCCATTACGAATCATTCTTTATTTTGATACAAAAAAATCATTTCGGTTCAGCTATTTTGTTATTGAGAACAATGCTTGAACTTTATGTAAAAAGTTATTATCTTGAATTTATAGAAAGAAAAAACAATACGAATATTTTAGATTTATTGGAAGATAAAAAGAAATTTCCAAATTTTTTTGAAATGATAAAAAAACTTGAGGAACATACCGATATATCAGGGGCTGAATTTGATGGTGTATTTAAACAATTTACAAAATCCGAATTAGCCACTTATGAAAAATTTTCATTATTTAGTCATGGAAAAGGTGAATATTTGAAAGCAACTTTTGAAAATCAAAAAATAAATTTTACTTCTCAACAAATAAATGATGTATTGAAAACTGTAAAAGGACTTTTTGATACTTTATCACTTTTGTTAATGTATATTCAAGGTTTTAATGATGAAATTAAACTTTTAATTGAACATCTCAAAAAAACAACAGATGTATAACAAATCATTGGAGAGAAATATTTGACCCTGTGGCTCAAATATTGTCGGATAAGAGAGAAATTTCACAATCTCTCCCTCTCCTAAGTCGCCACGTTCAAATTTAGTTAACAATGATACCAATAGTAACACATTTATTCTTTTTTAGTTCCATCTGATAGAGTTTCAGAT
>WFMP01000107.1 GCA_015489035.1 Candidatus Altimarinota bacterium | reverse complement strand
CACTGAACTATTGTTATTATTTTGTAATAACTCATCGCAATAAATATTTGTATTTATATGTGTTAATGCTTCTCTTACTTTTTGTATCTCATTTACATCTTGGACGATTACATCATTTTCAAGAAGTAGTTTGAAAAGTTTTAAAAATGTTGTTAAAAATTTTCCATCAAATAAATTACTCAAGTTGCTAAAATATGTATTAATGTCATTTTGTTTTATTTGTTTGGTAAAATAGTATTCCCATCCAAAAGAACTATTTGTTTGTAACAACTCATCATCAAAATTTACTTCATCTTCAAAAATTGATTTTAAGGTTTCTTCTGTAGTTAAAGCTACAGATTTTGAATTTATATTAAAAAAAAGCATTTTTTCGTGATGAGTAATATTTGAAGATTCAAAAAGCACTATACAAAAAGGGATTTCTTCATAATATATATTTTGATTATCTTCAGCAGTTAATCTATGATTTCCGTCAATTCTACCTAGAAATTTAATATTATTATTATTAAGAAATACATTAGCAATTCTTAATGTATCATTTGGATGTCTTTTAGCTAATACTTGAATATCTACTTCATCTTCATTAGATTTAAATCGTGTTCCACTTGATATATCTCGTAGAGGAGAAGTACCACTAATTGCATTTGGTTTAGTAAAGTCATATTTTAATTCTAATGATAAAATAACCTCTGGAAAAAAAAGATTTTCCCTCTCTTCATAATAGTGATTAATTTCTATTAAATGCTGAGGAATTATTTCTCTTTGATAGTCCTTAGCTTCTGAACAATTAACAATATCTGAAAATTTTGCTAGTCCTCTTATGGTAACAAAACCTCCAAATGTTCGTCCCATTAACCCCTGAAATTTAATCATCTATATGCCCAACTTTTCAAAAAATACTTTATTTCTATTTTTTGCATCTTTAAGTAATTTTTCATAAGTGATTATTTCAATATATGCACGACTACTAGTTTCATAGCCAAAATAACCTGTTCCATCAGATGATTTCATTAACCAACCATAGTATCTACTTATTATATTTTCAAAAGTGCTTGTCAAGTCAGCAATAATATAAACTTGTCTTTGAGTATTTTTATTGATAGTTATGGTAAGTCCATCATTATCTGTTATATGCTCACTTTTATCAATTTCAGTTAAATAATCTATAATTTGAGTAATAGGGTTTTTTGCAATATTATAATCATTTCTTTTTGGTTTTTTAAACTCTATTAATACCATCGATGTTATAAACTCTTTATTTGGTGCATAAATAAAAGGTTTGTCAAAGATTAAAACATCTGGTCTATCAGCACTTTTACTTTCATCTAAAAATTTTTTAAATTGTACATCAGAAGCACAAAAACTATGAAAGGCAAGCCTATCATCTATTAACCAAAGATTATGCTCACTATAGTCTTTATTGTCTATCGTTTGCATAGGGTAAATCAATTTATGAATATCATCTTCTAAGCTATTCGCATCAACTTTTAAATATTTGGATAATGTCCCTATAATTGTTTTTCTATAAATAATGTATTCAGTTAAATTTGCACTATTTAAAGCTGTTACTTTTTCTATTAGTTCTTTTACATTTTCATCATCTAGCGAAGATAATTCATTACTTCTTTTTTTTATGTCTTTTTCAACAGATTGTTTAATGTAAAATAATTCTTGGTCTATTAAATCAGCTTTCATATCTTTATGAACTTTTCTAATTTGTTCATCTGTAGCATATCTCAATATATTTTTATATTGAGGAGCTTCTTTCTTTACATATTCATTTAGATAATTTCTATTATCTTCTTTTTGTTGGGATATCTCCCCACTTAAATTTTTATCAATATGACTAACAATTTTTTCTTCAAGTTTTTTAAAGTCTACATTATATTCATTGAATAAAGTAGATTCAAAATCTGTTCTTTCACTATTTACTGTTTTATTGAAAATTTCCCCTGCAATAAAATATTGAACATAATCATTATTAGGCAGAGAAGTTTTTAATTCAATAATATGCTTTGATAGTTTGTCTTCCTTGACTACTCTGTTATCAGCACAGTAAAGGATTTTATTTTCACTTATATGTGAAAATACTTTAATAAAATGAAAAGTATTATCATCTATAACAACATCTTCTTTTTCTGCTTTATATTTCTCTGTATATAGTGTATTGAGGTTAATTAAATTACTGTCAGCTTGTTCATCAAATAGAGTAAAGTTAATTTTATTGAGAGTAAAATAATATAAACAATGCTCGATTATTTTATTTGCTATAGTTTCTGCTTTTTTAGCAATATGTGAGGCATATAAATCTTTGATATTTTCTATTTTAATAAGTGTATTACACTCTTTTTGAGTAGATATTTTTTCATATTCTAACTCCACACCATCATCATATTGAGAATGAAATTTAAACTTTTTTTCTTTAAATATATTGTCTTCATTGTAGGTTGATTGTATTTCAATACTATCAAAAGCTTTGAGCCAAGCTAGTCTGCCTATTCCCTTTCCACCTTTAGCTACTTTATTTAAAGTATCTAATTCTTTAAATGCCTTATAGTTCTTGTTGTTAAATCCTAAGCCATTGTCTTCTATCCAAAAACCTTTTATAGCACCAATATCATCTTTATCAGATTTATCTCTTAATGTTTCTTCTCTTATGAGATATATTTTCACAAATTTATCAGACTGTTCTTCATCTATTAGAGAGTCTATAGAGTTTATAATAGCTTCAAACAATGGTAAAAGTGCCTGACTTTTAGGTAACTTATATTTTCTTAATCTACCCTTTAAATTTGAATTCATAAGCTATCCCCTAAAATCATCTTTTCAACTTCTTTTTTAGAATCTTCATAAATTTTGTTTGCTTCATCTTTTAGAGCTTTTGCTTCATCTCTTAATGTTTGAATATGTTTTGCTATAGTATTTTGTTTCTCAAAATCAATTGTATTTCCCTTAATAGGCATAGGTATATATAACTTACTTGCACTATTAGAACCTAAAAATGGAACACCTCCACCACCTGAGAGTTGTTTTATTAGTACCTTACCAATTGAAGACATTAAAAAAGCAGATATATATACTGAATTATATTTATCTTTTAATCTAATTACACCCGTATTATTATCAACAGTATAGTTATAATTATTGTTTGGTTTTATAAATACAGAAAATTTATATTTTTTAATTGCTTCCCCAATAAATGGTGTAATAATATCATTATCAAGTAATATTTTTGATTCTGGCACATCTTCTATAAATTCAACATCATCAAAATTAATTTTGTTATTATTTTTGATATTTTTCACTTTCAATAAAATATGCT
>WFMP01000106.1 GCA_015489035.1 Candidatus Altimarinota bacterium | reverse complement strand
CCTCTTGACTTTCATAATAATTAGCAAAAAACAGCGTGTCTTTTTTCAATTTTTTGTCTGCTATGATTTTAATATTGGGATTGAATTTATTCCAAATAGGAATGTCTTCTATTCTAAGTGTAGCGTTGTCTTTTTTAAATTCATATTCTCTTAAACGTAATGATTCATCGGCATTTGAAATATACATTTTATAGATAATAAGATAAAACAAAGGTGCTATAACAATAAAAATTATTATAAAGTATATTAAATAAATACGTTGTGTTTTATGTAGTAATTTTCGTATCATTCTTGAAATTTATAACCCAATCCATAAACAGTTTTGATATAATTATCACTTCCTGAATTTTTAAGTTTCTTTTTTAAATTTTTAATATGTGCGTAAACAAAATCGTGATTATCCAGCATATCAGCCATATCGCCAGAAAGATGTTCTGCAATTGCTCCTTTAGAAAGTACTTTGTTTTTATTACCAATTAAAAATAAAAGCAAGTCAATTTCTGTTTTTGTTAATTCAATTTTTGATTTATTAATCGTTACTATTTTTGATAATAAATTGATTTCAATCTCATTAAAGACTAAGTTATTATTTCCTCCAAATTGTTTCCGTCTAATTAAGGCTTGTATTCTTACTAACAATTCCGAAAGATGAAATGGTTTTACTAAAAAATCATCTGCGCCTAAATTAAATCCTTCAATTCGGGTATCTAAAGTGCTTTTTGCAGAAATAATAATCACGCCATCTTCTTTATTTGTCTTTTTTAATTTTTTTAGAATCTCAAAACCATTCCCATCAGGCAATGATAAATCTAACAGAATACAATCATATGCATACATTGCAATTTTTTCAAAAGCATCTTGTATCTTATTTACAGATTCACACAGAAAATCATTTCCACTTAAGTAGTGTTGAATACTTTTAGATAATTCTTGTTCATCTTCTATGAGTAATATTTTCATACTACAAATTTACATTACAATTTTGAATTAATTTTGAATATTGCATTGGATAAAATTGCTCTTTTGGTTTTTTTATGTTTTGGATTGTGTATTGGAAAAAACCAAATGTGTAATTTGTGGGGTTGGTATTTCATTTATTTTTAGCAATTTGTCATTCTATTTCGTTCGTTCAGCTTGTGCCTAACGTCACGTATAACATTAGTTGCGGCTAAGATAGTAAAAAACTTTGAGTATGACATAAAATTTTGTAAAAAAGCGACCAACTGTGAAAGTCGCGGTATCACAGCAATTAATGTTATACATTGTTACACATATTGTGTGAATTCCAAATTTATTGGAATTCGGATAATATGGTAACAGAAAACACCTTTTAGGTTTAAAAAATTACATCTTAAAAGTCCAAAAACGAACAGAAAATTATACAATTAATAGACTTTTGGGATAATCGTAATCACGTCCAAATATCATTTTCATACAGTTTTGGCTAATTTTCCGCAATATTCAGAGTTTCGCTTATTCGTTCCATTTTCGGATCTGCTTTTCAGAATTCAGCTAGTTTATGGAAATTCTGTTTTAAATTTAAGAACTCTACTATTCAGAGTTTCGGATATTATTCCGGATTTTCGGCAAATTCCGCGGTTCTGAGAATATTCCGCTTTTATTTTCCGTTTTACTTTGCGTGTTGCTTATCCATTTCCATTATTCTTTTTTTTACGTTCTGCTTTTCGATTTTCCGCTATTAAATTTCCGCACAATAACACGCAAGAGTAGAGTAGTGCTTGGTTGAATTTTGATTTTTAAGTTGCTGGAATATTATGGGCAACGTAGCGTGTAAAATTAGTAATGGACTAAAAAAACACACAACTTCTTGATTACAAACTTAGGTAAATTTTTTGAATTTGCAACCATATTCTAAAATTTATTAAAGTCGGAAATTTGAAAAATTTGCCGACTTTTAAAGAAACGATTACTTTGAGTCAAGCCAGAAAACCATTATTAATTGTACACATTGTTAGCAGTTGTTAATGAATCACGTCACCTTTCCGTTTTATGAGTTAGTTTATCACGTTCAGCTAATCACGTTTTCAGAGAAGTCGAGAAGAGTTCAGATACTTTGTAAAATACCTGAACCATAAT
>WFMP01000105.1 GCA_015489035.1 Candidatus Altimarinota bacterium | reverse complement strand
ATTATGATGTGTTCATAGTTTTTCATTAAATTGAGTTTTTAGTTGCCATAAATTTATATGGTCTATATTGTCTTTTATATATTTTGAAAGATCTTTTAGATTTTTATAATCATCTCTAAAAGATGCAAAATTCATATTATTTGCAAAGTTTTCTAGATATTGTGCATATATTAAAAGATATTCTTTTTTTAATTTAGTTTTTTCTTGTTCTATTTGTTCAGTAGTTTCTTTATGTTCTGCTTGTTTAGTCTGTTCTGGTTTGTTTTCTTCTGTTAATTTTTTAAACAAATAACTTTGAGGCAATGGTAAAGGAATTCAAATAGGGTAATTTTCTTTGTATCATAAATGAGGGATAAGTATTTGACTTGCTATATTAAGATTGTCATAAT
This sequence comes from Candidatus Altimarinota bacterium, assembly GCA_015489035.1. Lineage (GTDB taxonomy): Bacteria > Patescibacteriota > Gracilibacteria > Absconditabacterales > Absconditicoccaceae > S009-33. The sequence goes on along the minus strand of WFMP01000105.1, from coordinate 1,614 downwards.
GTTTAGCACATACATCTTGTAAATTTTCATCTTCTGTTTCTATAACAAAAGCTATTTGTTCTAATTCTTGTTTCTTTTGTTCTAGTTTATTTATTAAATCTAATTTATTTTCTTGATATAATTCTTTAAAATCTTCTGGTGCATTATCTAATTCTTCTATTTCTTTTTTAATTGATTTTATTTCTTTTAATTTGGTTTTCAAAACTAAATATGATGCCTTTTGTTTTAATCAAAAAATAATAAGTCTTTCTTTTTTTTAGACTTAGTTTCTTGTTTTTCTTTTATTTCTTTTTGTTTAGTAATATCTATACTTGAATTAAATTTCTCAGGCATTTTATTTTTGTTTATTCTTCAAAATCTTCCATAATCTTCAAATCTCTTCAATTATACTTTTTTTGCTAGATTTTGTCAAATATTAAAAATAAGCAAATAAAAAAAGCAGGAAATTATTATCCTACTTGTAAATTTGAAATATTATATTTTTTTATCAATAATTTGTTTTAATTGTTCATATGGAAGAGCACCTACAGACATTTCAGGGTTTTCTCCATCTTTTATGAAAGCTACAGCTGGTATAGAACTTACTTGAAATTGCATAGCAAGTTGTTGATTTTCTGGTTCATCTACATTTACTTTTACAACTTGAACTTTACCTTCATAGTCTTCAGCTATTTTTTCTAATGTAGGAGCTAACATTCTACAAGGACCACACCAAGGAGCCCAGAAATCAGCTACTACTAATTTATCTTTATTGTTTGCCAAGGCATTTGTGAATTCTTCTATTCATTTTGCATTTACAATTCATCAGTGATTTTCTTCTGTTTTAACATTTTCTTCTTGAGTATTTTCTCATAATAATTGATCAAATTCAGTTTTGTATTCAGCTTCTTGTTTCACTCAAACTAATGTTTTTACAACTTGTTTATCTTTGAATAATAAAATACTAGGTATTCATTGAATTCCATATTTGATAGCAGTAGCAGGATTTTCATCTACATTTACTTTTGCAAATTTAATTTTACCTTCATAGTCTCCAGCTATTTTTTCAAAAATAGGAGCTAACATTTTACAAGGACCACACCAAGGAGCCCAAAAATCTACTATTACAGGAGTATTTGATTTTTCAACTATTTCATTAAAATTTTGATCTGTTACATCTATATGACTCATATTTATTATTATTTAATAATTTAAAAATGTTCTTTTAGTATATTTTTTTAATTTATTATTTCAAATGTATTTTAATTTATAGTTGAAAAACTACTTTAAAAAAAGTATTATCCGATGTAGTGTTTAATCGAATAATATAAATATGGAGAATTTAATTAAAAAATCTTATGATTTAGTTATAAATGACAGTAATTTTGTAAAATTAACTACATTTTCTTTGCTACCTTATTCATTAATTTTTGTTTGATATATTTTTTATCAGACATATTTTTTTATACATACTATGAAAGTATGACTTCATCTGTATGAATTAAAAGTTTATATGGATAGTATTTTTAAATTTGGACAACATTTTTGGTATGTTTTGTTAGTTATAGCAATATTGATAGTTATATTTTATGTATTTTTCCCTCCTATAGCTGAATGAGCTTTGATTAGTTATTT
>WFMP01000104.1 GCA_015489035.1 Candidatus Altimarinota bacterium | reverse complement strand
TATCAATATCATTTAACTCATCTAAATTATTTTCCTTTTCAGACATATTTTTAAAATTATACAAATAAATACTACAATATAATAGTTATTATACATTTTTAGTCAAATTTTTTATTTACTTTTTTATTGGCTATGATAAAAAAAATGATATAAATTAAATTATATCACTTACAACAATTATTTCAACTTAATTTTCAGCTTCGATATTTCTTCCTTAATCTTCAGTATTTTAGCTTCGATTTCTTCTTTTTTACTTTCTTTTTGTTTGATTACATTTTCATTTGCATTTTGTCTAAATCCAGGAGATGAAAGTAACTTTCTAATTCAGTTAAGAAATTGTTCTTCTTCTTGTAAAATATTTTCTAATTCTTTTAATCTATCTTTAAAATTAACTTCTGATTCTGGAATTAATATTCAAATTTTCTGATTTCAAACAATATCAGTTATCACATCTCAATCATCTTTTTCTAAAATATTTCAAACTACAACTATCTTTTTTAAGATTTCTTTATATTTACTTATTTTTGTATCTTTAAAATTTTCTATCAAAACATCTATTTCTTGATGAGGTTTTATATTATTTTTACTCCTCAAAGTTCTTAATCAAATAATAATATCTACCAATAAATCTATAGTTTCATCCCTTTGAATTCATAATTTACTTGGAAAACTACTCATCATTAAGTTTCATTCAAACTTCATTTTACTCCATAATTCCTCTGTAATAAAAGGAACAACTGGATGTAATAATTTATAAATTGTTCATAAAGAATAAAGCAAAACAGTCGGTGTAAATGGTCCATCATCATATTTTGAAATTTCTATATACCAATCACAAAACTTATTCCAAACATATTTTTGAACATTCACAAAAGCTTCTCCAAAATAAAATTTATCCATACTATCTTGAACTTGCCCTATCAATTCATCTAATCAAGATAAAATCCAAGTATCAAAACTTGTAAGTTGTTCTTTGTTCCCTTTTAATAAATTATAAAGTTCTTCATAAATTATTCATTCACTATCTTCTACTTCTGCTTTATTAAATACAAATCTAGAAGCATTCCATAATTTATTTAAAAATCTATTATTATAATCTAATTTATCATCAGAAAAGTTTAAATCATTACCTGGTGTTGTTCACAAAATTAATGATAATCTTAAAGGATCAGCACCATAATCTTTTATTTTGTCTAATGGATCTACAACATTTCATTTTGATTTTGACATTTTCTTTCACTTTTCATCTCTAACTAATCCATGTAGATATACATTTTCAAATGGTTTCCAATCAAAATTATCATTTTCTTCAGATCATCACATATTTTCATATCACATTATCATCATCCTAGCTACCCAAAAGAAAATAATATCATAACCCGTTTCAAGTACAGTATTTGGATAAAAATCTTCCAATAAATCTGTCTTTTCAGGCCGTCACAAAACTGTAAATGGCCATAATCAAGAGCTAAACCAAGTATCCAAAGTATCTTCTTCTTGAATTAATTCAGTATTTCAACATTCAGAACAACTTAATTCAAAATAATAAGTATCATCATTAGGTTTTAAAAATAATGAATCCATTAAATATGTTGCCAAATCATTACCAGCTTCCATAATCATATCTACATCTTCAGATTTTACAGATTCTAATATGTTTTCTAATTTAAGTAAATCTTCTTCATATTTTCATAGTTCTTTAGATTTTAACTTATAAGACTCGATATAGCTTTCATAAACTTTTCATTGAGCTTTTACAAAACTATCTTGATACAGAACTTCTATTAATCTTTCAATATTAAAAGGATTTTCTAACTTACTATCTGCAACTAAATTAAAAATTATCATATCTAGCCAAACATTTCAGGTAGTTTCTTTCTTTTCAGTATTATTATATTTTTCTAAAATAACATCTTCATCAAAAACATTTTTATGTCAATTTTTACAAGTCCAAACTGGAATCCTATGTCCCCACCATAACTGTCTTGAAATACACCAAGGTTGTAAATTACCCAACCATTGATAAAAAGTCTTATTAAATCTCGAAGGGACCACATTTACCTCTCATTTTTCAATAGCTTGCATAGATTTATCTCAAGCTTCTTGAACATCCATAAACCATTGTTCTGAAACTAAAGGTTGAACCAAAGTATCACATCTTTCACACCTTGGAACATTATGAGTATAATCTTCTACTTTTTCAAGATTTCAAATGTTTTCTAGATGTTCTACAACTAACTCAATAGAATTTTCTACTTTTGTTCAAGCAAATGTTCCGCAAATATCGGTTAATTCTCCATCTTTATTTATAGCATACAAATCCATAGGCAAATCATGTCTTTTTGCAATTTCAAAATCTGCTTTATCATGAGTTGGAGTAATTTTCAAAGCTCATGTTCAAAAACTAATATCTACATCATAATCTCAAATTACAGGAATTTCTCTATTTACAATAGGTATTTGAACAGTTTTTCAAATATATTTTTTATATCTTTTATCCGAAGGATTTACAGCTATAGCAACATCTGCAAACATTGTTTCAGGTCTAGTAGTTGCGACTGTAATACTATCTCACTTTCAAGTAACAAAATATTTAATGTAAACTAATTTTCCTTGTCATTCTTTCATCAAAACTTCTAAATCTGACAAAACTGTCTGGCATCTAGGACACCAATTTGTCATATAAGAACTTTTATAAATTTTATTTTTTTTATACAATTCTTTAAAAACTTTTCTAACTGCTCTAAAATTTCTTTCTGAAAGTGTAAATTGTTCTTTTGACCAATCCAAAGAAGCTCACATTTTTTTAGATTGAGCAATAATAGTAGATCTAGATTCTTTTACAAATTTCCAAACTTCTTGCAAAAATTTAACTCTTCAAAGTTGTTGTCTTGTAAGATTTTTTTCTTTTTTAAGTTTTTTTTCAACAACTACTTGTGTAGAAATTCAAGCATGGTCTGTTCCAGGTATCCATAAAGTTTTTTTACCTATCATTCTATTATATCTTACCATAATATCTTCTACAGTAAGCATTTGAGCATGACCTATGTGTAAAACTCAAGTTACATTTGGAGGTGGAAGTGGCATAAAAAATTTTCAGTTTTTAGCATCTTTATTCTCTTTAAAAAATCAATTAATTTCCCAATTTACATAAATTTTATCATTTTTTTTATGGTCATAATTTTTTTCGAATGTTGTCATTCTTACAAATAAAAAAATAAATTCTTTCAGTAAATATATAAAGTTTTAGTATGTTTTCAATATATTTTTTTCTAAATTGAAATATATATATTTTTTTTTATAATCTAGTACAATTTAATCTTATTAAAAAATTAAAAATGATAAAAAAAATATTTTTGTGATTATTTACTTCTTTTATCTTATTTTTTACAGCTTCTTCTTTTGCAGTAGCACCAAAATTTGAAAACATACCACATAATAATTTTTGATACAATAAATGATTTTCATGATCAATAAATAAAAAAAATTCATTAAAAAAAAATATTATGAATTTATTCTTTCCCTCTATCTCTTGATGATGAATTATATGGAATAAAATAAGAGATATTGCAGTATGATTAATGTTTATATTTTTTCTATGGGCTTGAGCATTATTTGTTTTAAATGCAGATGATGACGGAGAATTAAAAAAGGCGAAATCAAATATTTTATATCTATTTTATTGAGCTTTTCTAATATTTGGTTCAATATGGTTATTATGAACAGTTCTGAATGTATGATGAAATACAACTACAGCATCAACAACAATTATATGAACACAAAACAAAATAATTTGAGGTATATTAATATTTTTAAAATCAGCTGCATATTATATTGCTTTTATTATGATGGTATATTATTGATTTAAGATGATGCAAGCTCAAGAAAAAGAAGATAAAATTAAGACAGCTAGGACTTGAATTTTAAATATTATTTTAGCTTTGGTAGCTATAAAAGTTTTAGATTATATATATTTTATGGCTCAATCAGATTCATTTGTTTCTTCTGGTTCAAATTTTATAGCTTGAGCAGGAAAGATATTAGGTTGGATATTATGAGTTCTTATTATATTGGTATTGATCTATGCTTGAAGTTTGCTTATCACATCAAGGTGAAATGAAGAAGCTATGAAAAAATCTAAAAATATTATTAGAAATGTATTTTTATGAATATTTGTAATTTTCTTATTTATTGTAATAGTTTTTGATCTAGTTAAAAATTTTTCAACCTGATTCATACATTAAATTTTAATTCACACACTAAATAAACATAAGATATCATTCTCTTTTCCTCAATAAAGATTATCTCAAAATATAGGAAATCAAATACTTGATAAATGCACCCTTATTTGGTGTCTTACTCACTTTAAGATATGAACCTCAAGATAGCTTAAATCAAGCTGTTTATCATATCTTATTTTTTTTATCTTTGTTTCTACTAACAATTGTTTTCATCTACCTTTTTTAATATCTTTGTTTTCTTTGATAGCTATCATTTTTGATTTATTTTTGTGCATAATCGGATATGATACAATTGTATTATCATAAGAAAATTTTCAACTAACTACTGCATAATAAGTTTTATCTATTTGATTTTCTTTTTGTAGATTTTTATATTTTTCTTTTATTTCCTTACTTTTTGCAAAATACACAAATCAACTAGTATCATTATCAAGTCTGTTTAATAATCAATATTCCTCTTCTGGTGAAAAAATTTCTTTTTGATTTTCTAAAACTTCTCATTCTTTAATTAAATCTAAAATAGATTTCTTTTCTCCCCAACTTGAAGCTAATCAAGGTTTTTTCCAAAAATAATAATAGTTTTTATCTTCTAAAATAAATGTTTCATCATTCCAAATCTTGTAATTTTGTAAAAAATTTTGTAATTTAATAATCATAATATTGTTTGTAAAAATAATGTAAATAACTTTTTAAGTTTCTTTACTGTAATTTAACATAAAAAAAGTATAATACAAATACATTTTTAAATATTAAAAAATAAATTATGAAAAAAATTATTTTGACAATTTGAATTATCTTAGCAAGTTTCTGATTAAATTTATCTTATGCTCAAAACAATAACATTGAAAATTATCAAATTAGTAATTCTCTAGAACAAAAAGTAGATAATGTTTTAGGTAAATTCTATATTAAAATTGAAAAAAAATATAATTTA
>WFMP01000103.1 GCA_015489035.1 Candidatus Altimarinota bacterium | reverse complement strand
CAACTAATACTATCAATCTTAGAAGTAGTCTAGAATAAATTAATCACATAGTTTATATATTTTATTTAATATCTATAATTTTAATTTGATACTCTCATTTAGGAGAATCTATTGTAATTGTAGCTCATTTTTTTTTCTCTTTTATTGCATTTCCCAAAGGTGAATGTAATGAAATTTTATTACTAAATATATCTACTTCTCCAGTTCCTACTATTTCATAGGTTTCTTTTTTACCATCTCTTTCTATAATTACTTTATTTCCATATCAAACTGTATCCATAGTAGCATTTTCGATAATTTGCACATTTTTTAGTAATTCTTCTATTTCAGAAATTTTCTTTTCAGCCATATTTTTGTCTTCCATAGATTGTTCATATTCAGCATTTTCAGAAAGATCTCATTGTTCTATAGCAGATTTAAGTCTTGTAAGTATTTCGGGTAATTCAACTTCTTTTAAATTTTGTAAGTCTTTCACTAATTTATCATATCATTCTCTTGTAAGATGGTGTAATTCAGTCATTTATTTTAATAGATTATTTTGTAAATATGTTTATATATACTTAATTTAATTATTTTTTCAATAAATAAAAAATGTATATTATATAAAAAATGCTAAAGAATTAACTCTAGCACTTAATAATTATTTATCTTCATTCTTTTTAGCTCTTTTAATATCTTTTATTGTAAAATATTGTTTAAAGAATTCATCATTTGATGTTTTGTAAGCTAATTTTGCAACTCTTTCTGAAGGTTGTGCTCATTTAGCTATCCAAGTTTTGATAGCATCTGTATCTATATCTTGTTTATGATTGATAGGATCATACCATCCTAAAATTGATTGATAACCAGAATGTGCTGGTTTTGTATGTTCAGTAAGAACTACTCTAAAGAATGCTCTATGAGTTCTACCATGTCTTGCTAATCTAATTTTTAACATTTAATATTCATTGTTTAAATAAAATAAATTACTTCAATTTTTGTCTTTCTTTATGTGCAACATGCTTTCTACAAGCTGGACAATATTTTTTTAATGATAATTTTGTAGGATTATTAACCTTGTTTCTTGTAGTAGTATAATTTAATCTACCACACTCACTACATTGCAATCATATTTGCATTACATTTCATTTTCTTGCCATAATGGTTTTTAATAATTTAGATAAAATACTTTATCCAATATTTATTTCAGCTATTTGATTAAACAACGAAATAAATATCAAATAATCACATAGCACTGAGTGGAATCGAACCACCGACCTATTCCTTATGAGAGAATCGCTCTAACCCCTGAGCTACAGTGCCATATTACAATTCGGTGAGAGAGGGATTCGAACCCTCGGTAGAGTTTCCCCTACGCTTCCTTAGCAGGGAAGTGGTTTCAGCCAACTCACCCATCTCACCAAATAGTTTTTCCATAATAAATATTTTACTATCTATTTCAATTGTTTTTTAATCTAATTGTTCTATTTTCTGTCTTTCTTTTTGAAAATAGACTTTATTTCTTTATACTATCAAAGATTTTAACATTAATAGAAATTTATGAAATTTTGGGATAGAGTAAAAGTAGATGTAATATCTGGTTATGGTGGAAATGGTTGTACAAGTTGAAGACAAGAAAAATATATTGCTTTTGGATGACCAGATGGAGGTGATGGGTGAAAATGATGAAGTATTTATTTTGTAGGTGATGAGTGATTAAGCTCACTTATAGATTTACATTATAAAAAACAAATTAAAGCAAAACACTGAGAGCATGGGAAAGGTTCTGATCAATATGGTGAAGATGCTAAAGATATTTTTGTAAAAGTTCCATTATGAACTACAATAAAAGATAAAAATACATGAAAGTTAATTTGAACTATTATGGAACATGGAGAGGAATTACCTATTGTAAAATGATGAAGGTGAGGTCGGTGAAATATCCATTTTAAAAATTCTGTGAAACAATATCCAGATTTTTCTATGTATGGAGAACCTGGTGAGAAAAAAACTTTGGAAGTTGAATTGCAATTAGTTTGAGATATGACTTTGATAGGTTATCCATCAGTTGGGAAGAGTAGTATTATAAATACTTTGTCAAATGCAAAAGCAAAAGTAGCTGAATATAGTTTTACTACACTTGTTCCAAATTTATGAGTTGTAAAACATAAAAATAAAGATTTCGTTTTGGTAGATGTTCCTTGACTTATAGAATGAGCTGGTGACGGAAAATGACTTGGTAATGAGTTTTTAAGACATATTTTGAAATCTAAAATTTGGACTTTTATTGTAGATATTTCTAGATTTGAAGATAGTTTGAAAGAATTAGAAATATTGAAAAAAGAAATAGAAAAATTTACAAATGTGAAATTACAAGAAGAATTTCCAGATATAGTTTCTCAAGATATTGAAATTAACTATGAAACTAAAAAACAATGAATTAAAATGGATATTTTTGCAGATTGAAAATTGTTGTTTTCAAAAACTTTAATATTTTTGATAAATAAAATCGATTTGGTGCAAGATGAAGAAATTTTAGAAGAATTTGAAAAAGAATTAAAAACAAAAATAACTCACTTATTTTGAGTTGATGCTGGAAATGTATTTATCTGACATTCGTGAAATAAAGAAATATTTAATAATTTTTTGGATGAAGTAATAGAACTTTTGAAAGAAAAAAATGAACAACATACAGTATTTGATGAATATTTATTACCAAAACCTGAATATTTGGTAGAAGAAAAAGAAGATAGGTATGTAAAAAATATTACAGAAACAGAAATTCCTAAGTTGTTGGATGAAAATTATATTGATGAAAATCAAGCAAGTTTGTTGAATGTATTTGAAGTTGCAAACAAAAAATTAGCTTACTACACTTATATTTTGCCTTGGGGAAATAGAGAGGCTACAATGTTGTTTTTTGATGTAATGAAAAGTGAGTGAATTAGTAAATGGCTTGAACAAAATGGAGTTATGATTTGAGATGTTTTGAAAATAAAATCACCTTATGCAGGTGTTCAAGATAGATATATTACTTGGGAGTTATAAAAAAAATACACTAAAATTGGAGTCTTTCTTTCGTAAAGACTTTTTTTATAAAAAAACTTACTAGTTTAATAGTAAGTAAAAGTTTTTTTAGGAAATAATTTAATAATTATTAGCAATGTATTCATTAATTTCTTTTGTACTCATTTCAACTAGTTTTTCTGGAGTAATTTCTTGTATATCTTCTACTCATAACATATATCCAATTACTGTAAGTTTATCAATATCCATTTTTGGATTTAAAATATTTTCTTCTCAAATAGCTTGGATTTGCTTATCTGATAAAACATTTTTAGCTTGATTCATTTTTTCAGTAGTATCTAAAAGTCATACTAATTCATTTTTAGTGTTATTTTCTTGAGGTTTCTTAGATAATTGTTCTGTTCCTTTTTCAAATTTTTCTGTCATAATATAATATTTATTAAATAAATGTAATTTTGTTATATGTTTTTTTTGAATTTTGTCAAGTTTTTAATATTTTAGTAAAATAGCCTAATTAAACTATAATTT
>WFMP01000102.1 GCA_015489035.1 Candidatus Altimarinota bacterium | reverse complement strand
TTATCTATATCAACTAAAAAAGACCATAGAATATTTAAATAAAAATTTTCTAAATTTAAAGATAATTTGTTAACAATATATTGAGCTTTATCTTCTGAATTCATTTTCTTAAAATCATTCATTATTCAATCCCTTTAATGATTTCTCTGCATGTTTATTTTGATCTTCATATGAGGGTTGATTTACTTCTTTTGTGGAACATGCAGAAAAAATAAATATACTAATCAAAGAAATAAAAATAACTTTCATTATTCAAACTCCTTATCTAAACTATCTAGACTTTGTTTTGCTTTAAATTCTTGCCATAAAGCATTATCATTTTTAAAAGAAGTTTTTAACGAGTTCTTTGTATTTTCTATTACTGATTTTTTAGGAACTGAAACTAAAACAAATAATTCTGTTTTTCCTTTCCACATTGCTTCTTGAGCTGACCCTCTTAAAGTGTTTTTTGAAACTTGTTTTGTAATACTTGTTGTTACTTTATCAATTGTTTCTGATTTTCCAATTCCTGTTGTTCTTAAAAAATTCTCTGTTTTTGCTTTTACAAGAACATTTATTTGATTTGACAATGCAGCTCTAGCATTTGTAATTGCTTCAGTTCTTGCAAAATTATATCCAGCTTGTGTTAGTTTTGCTGAACCAACGTCTGCATATTTATCTTTCAATTTAATATTTCCACAAACCCATTCAGGAGCCGAATCTCCGTCTATAATACATTTACCACTTACTAATTTTTCTATCTTTGGAGTACTCGTACAACCGACCATTAATATTGCTGCTGAAGCCAATCCTAGTATAAGAATTTTTTCATGATCAATCATTTTTTTTCACTAGAATACTGCCTATAACAAAATCTAAACTAAATTTAAAGAGGAGTTATTATGATTGATATATTTAAAGGGGTAAAGGCTTTTAGAATAAAAAAAGTATACTCTAAAGGAAAGGCCTTGTATTATCCACAGGTTCTTATTGAAGAAAAGTTCATGAAATTCTTTTCATTTAATCAATGGAAGAGAATTGGAATACATGGAACAGCAAGTTTTGGACTTTATTTTGAAGATAATTTTCCAGGATTAAAAACTTTAGAAGAAGCAGAAAAAGTAATTTCAGATTTTAAAAAAGAAGTTGCTTATATTGATATAGAATAGGTTTAAAGCCTATTCTTCAAAGCTTTTAAAGTTTTAACATATGTTTAAGGAAGTATCCTTTATAATTTCATAAAGGATTAATTATGAAAAAGAATTTAAAAGATTTAGAAAATGGACTTATAGATAACAAAATGAGGAGACAAATTAAAGATATTGGAAATGAACTATTATGTTCTATTTATTATCCAACAAGTTATAAATTTGATATAGAAGAAGTATCTCCTGAAAAATATGTTGTAACTTTTCAATTTGAAGATTGTACTGAACAGTATGAAGATCAACCAAATAAATGTTTTAGTTCTGCTCTAATTGAACAAATAGATCAAACAATTTCTATTCTTGAAAAACATGGAGCTCGAACTATTTCTATTAATAGATATCAAGGTACAAACATTGTATTTATTTTTGAAAAAGAGCCTTCAGATTTATATGATAATATTGTAGTTGAATGCCCTGGTGTAAATGAAGTAACTCTTTCAATAGGTGAAGAATATTATGTTGGTGCTACAAAATATTTCGGAGAATTAGAAGGAAATGAAAATTTCAAAAAAAGAAAATTGATTAAAATCGAAAAAGGTTTAAATTCATATGCATTTTATTTTGAAGGTCTTTCTGAACCAATTATGTCTTTAACTAGAGGACATATTCTTTCTAAAAATAAAATTTTAAATAGATTGGACCATGTAGTTATTGAAAAGAATTTAACAAATTTTGTAAAAAAAGTTATTTTAAAATGTGAAATGGAATTAGGTTTAGGAATTGAATATGATTTGGTTCTTTATGATTTAATATCAAGAATAGTATCTATTGGGAAAAATGATATTTTAAATTATATGAAAGAAAAAGTTTAAAAAAACTTTGGAGAATAGGAAATAATTTCCTATTCTTTAAAAATTGTGTTTACATGAACAAAACTGTCGTCTTCTTTAAAAGTATAAGCAAGGCCTTCAAGATAAGGGTGTTTTATTATTGCTTTTACTGTATTTTCTTGCAACATTGATTTAAAAGGTTTATTTGAGATCTTTCTTACTTTCTTTCCAATATTTTTCAATAAGAATTTTTTTACCAATAAATAGATCTTCTGAATCAAGAATTGCAATATCCGGAATTTTATTATTTGTTCCACTGGCTAAATTATTTTGAATATTCTTATAATTACTAAAAAAATCTATAATATTATTTGAGGGACAATTATTTTGTAATAAAAACTTAAAAGAAAAATTTAAAAATAAATCTGATATTTCCTTTGCATTTTTATTATTTTTAAAAATTGTTTGAATAGATAATATTAAAGAACCTCTATATAATCTTACTCTTCTAGAAATCATATTTATAAAATCAATTTCATTTTTTGAAGAATTATTTATTTCATTCTTATAAATTATAAAACCTTCGATAGGTATGTTTTTTTCAGTATACTTTGAATGCTTTTCTAATATTGAAATATCTAAAGAAATTTTTAAGATTGAAGTTATTTCAGAATTATATTCTTCTAAAATAGTTAATTGTTTTGATAACTCTGTATTAAATTTTCCATTAAATAAATTATAATATTTACTTTTCTTATTTATAAACGGTTCTAGTTTACATAAAATATCTGAATGATATTTTTTTTCTAAGATATTTTTTAGTTCCTTTATAACTTTAATTAAATTATTTTTATTTTTATATAAATTATAAGAAATGTTTATTGCTTTTTGAATTTGATTTTTTAAAATTAATTGTTCAAATTCATTATATTCTTCTATTTTTATTATTTCAAAAATTATATAAGAATAGTTATTTCTAATAAGATCACTATCTTTGCTTAAAGAAAATAAATTTAAACTTAAATTTTTATTAAATTTTATTATTTTTGTATCAAAAAAATTTTTCAAAGTTGTAAAATCATTATATTTTTTATCTGTTATATATACTTTTGTATTTGATCTCAAATAATTTATTAAAAGGTTTTTTGAAAATTCAATATTATCTGTATTACCTCCTGAAACTATTAAACTATTATTATTCATTTTTGACTTAAAAATATCCATAGAATATAAGGTATCATTAGGACCTTTAAAAATTAAAGGATCTAGTTCTTTTTCTACTTTTGTCAAATGTGTTATTTCAAAATTTATTTCTTCTTCTTCAGTTTTTTTATCTAAAGC
>WFMP01000101.1 GCA_015489035.1 Candidatus Altimarinota bacterium | reverse complement strand
CAAAAATATTGCTTATATTAAAAATAATTTAATTTATTATATATTTTTATGAAAACATTTTATTTTGAAGAAAATGATAATATTTATAAGATTTTTCAAGTCTTGGATAAATTACCTAAAAAGTATAAAGAAGTAATTTTTTATGTAGATTCTAAAAATGATTTTTTTAAAAATAGATGGTGGTTGAAATTAGTTCTTGAAAAGGCTCAAGATAGATGAATAAAAATTATTTTTTTAATTGAAAACCAAAAACAAGAACAGTTACTGAAATCTTTTTGAATAAATTATATTTGGAAAAAAACTCCATTACACATTAGAATTATAAAAAATATAAAGGAATTTTTAGATCTTTTTCAATCTGAACATTCTTTTTATGTAAGACACCACAATATTTTTAAGATATTAATTTTATTATTTGAGGTTTGATTTGTATTTTTTGCGATATATTTTATTTATAATTTGGTAACTCCAAAAACTGAAATTTATATCCAACCTGCTGTGAAGATAAAACATTTAGTTCAGAGATTTTATATCTATCCTGAGGGTTCTAAAAAAAATTATGATACTGAAAGGAGAGAATATTTCACTTATAAAAAAATGGAATTCTCTAAAACTTATACTTTAAAAATTCCTGTTTCAGATATTAGTTATATTGCTAAACCATCATATTGAATTGTTAAATTTGTAAACACGACTTATAGAGGGATTTCATTAAGATCTCATACATCACTAACAACTCCAAATGGTATTTTGTTTAGAATAAAAAATTGGGTATATATTCCTCCAAGAAATTGAAAATGACAGAACGGGACTGCAGAGGTAAAAGTTGTAGCTGAGCAAAAAGATAAACAATGAGTACTTATTTGAGTAAGATGAAATTTATTAAAATGACAGATTTTGTATATTCCTAAAATGTATAGTTCTATTTGAAAAAAATTGATTTATGCAAAGGTTGTAAATAATTTTAAAGGTGGATCTACAGATACAAAATGAATTGTTCAGTTGAATGATATTCAATTACTAAAAAAAAGCTTAAAAAATCTTATTCAAAAAAAAGTAAAATCTTCTATTTTAGAATATATTCAATCTGATGGTAATAAGGAAATTCCTTTATTACAAAATAATCTATTTTGAGTTAAAAATCTAGAATATCATATTTATTCGCACCCTGGAGATAGGACTCCTTACTTGAAATGAAATGTTTCTTGACTTATATATTTTTATTATGTTTCAAAGAAAGAAGTGAAAAATGCTTTTAAGAAATATTTAGATAGACATATAGTTTCAGAAAAAGAATTTTTATGATGGGATGAAAATAGTATAGATTTATTAGAAGAGACTGCGATTAAAAAATGATTTTACTTGATTACTGTATCTATAAATGCTTTATTATGATATGATTTTCAAAAAGATTATAATCATATTTTAACAAAAATTGTTAGTCAGATTAAATGAATAAATGTGAATAAAGCAAAAAATATAATTTTATGATATTCTGCTATAGCCTGAGTAGACATAAAAACTACAGATTCATTAAATAGAGTTTCTGACTTAAATTCTAGGATTTTTATTCATATTACAAAATAAATGTTATATTTTATTCCAACTCCTATTTGAAATTTAGATGATATTACTTTGAGAGCTTTAAAACTTTTTAAGGAATTAAATATTTTTTTGTGTGAAGATACTAGAACTTTTAAAAGTTTACTTACAAAATATGAGATAGATTATACTTGAAAGCAATTTTTTTCTATTACATCTTATACTAAATGATGAAAACTTGATTTTTATGCTAAATTGATAGAAGAAAATGATGTAGGTGTAGTTTCTGAGGCTGGAACTCCTTGACTTTCGGATCCTGGAAAAGAACTTATTAGAATTTGTTGGGAGAATAATTATAAATTTGAAGTTTTATCTTGAGCAAATGCTTTATCTCCGTCTGTAGTTTCAGCATGTTTTGATACATCTAAATTTCTGTATCTTTGATTTTTGCCTCAAAAAAAAGGAAGACAAACAGCATTAAAACTTATTTTAGAACAAGATTTACCAGTATTTATTTATGAATCAGTTCATAGAATCAAAAAAACTTTGGGACAACTTAAAGATTTAGGATTTGATGGTACAATTTTTATAATTAGAGAAATATCGAAGTTATATGAACAAAAAGAATGTGCACATATAGACGAAATCATAGAGAAAGTAGAGAAAGAAGAAATTAAATTGAAATGAGAATTTGTTTTGGGGATTAAGAAATAAAAAATTTAGAAATCTTTATATATTTTAATCTACTAAGACTTATGAGGTTTAATATTATTAACTAAGACATATTTTTTATATTTTCTAACTATTGATTTTAAGTGTAAAAAATATAATATCACAAGCATTTATTATGTAATTTTTTTATAATGAGTATTGAAACAAAAAGGCATTCATATTCACATATTTTAGCACAAGCTATTAAAAATATTTATGGGGATGATGTAAAAATGTGAATTGGTCCAGATATTGAAAATGGATTTTACTATGATTTTGATTTTTGAGATATTGAAATTTCAGAAAAAAATTTAAAAGATTTACAAAAAGAGGTAGGAAATATAATTAAACAAAATCAAATATTTGTAAATTTTTCTCTACCAGCTGATGAAGCTATTTCATTGTTAGAAGATTTACAAGAACCTTACAAAGTAGAATTAGCAAAAGATTTGAAAGAAAAGTGAGAAACTGAAATATGATTTTATGCTAATGTGAATACAAAATTAGATAGTTCAAAGATAGAAAATATTAGAGAAGAAAACAAAAAAGATTATCTGAATAAATTAAATGAAATAAAAGAAAAATATAATTTGAATAGTAAGTTATGAACAGGATTATTTTCATTTTTGGATATGTGTGCAGGCCCTCATGTAAGTGAAACAAAAGAACTTGATGCAAAAGCTGTTAAAATTGCAAAGCTTGCAGGTGCTTATTGGAAATGAAGTGAAAAAAATAATATGCTTACAAGAATTTATGGATATGCATTTGATACAAAACAGGAGTTAGATGATTATTTGAATTTTTTAGAAGAAGCTAAAAAAAGAGATCATAGAGTTATTGGAAAACAAATGGATTTATTTTCATTTACTGAAAATGTAGGTCTTGGATTACCACTTTGGCATCCTATGTGAATGAGACTTTGGAAAAGTATAGAATGATTTTGGGAAAAAGAACATATAAAATCTTGATATGAATTTGTAAGAACTCCACATATTTGAAATCAAAAACTTTGGGAAACAAGCTGACATTGGTGATTTTATGCAGATAGTATGTATCCACCACTTGAGGTTGGTCAAACTCTTGAAGATGCACAAGAATGAAAAAAAGCTGAAGAAAGTGAAAAATATTTATTAAAGCCTATGAATTGTCCTTTTCATGTAGAAATTTATAAAAATACTCCAAAATCTTATAGACAATTACCATTAAGATGGGCAGAAATTGGAACAGTTTATAGATATGAGAAAAAATGACAATTATGAGGACTTACAAGAGTAAGATGATTTTCACAAGATGATGCGCATATTTTCTGTACAAAAGAACAAGTAAAAGATGAAATTAACAAAGTTATAGATTTTATAGATAAAATTTTAAGTGCTTTCAAAATAGAATATCAAGCATATTTATCTTTTAGAGATCCAGCTAGTCCAAAATATGTCTGAGATAGTGAAATGTGGAATTTATCACAACAAGTTTTGAAAGAAGTTGCAGGAGAAAAATGACTAAATGCGCCTATTGAAGAATGAGAAGCAGCTTTTTATGGTCCAAAAATTGATTTTAGATTAAAAGATTGTTTGTGAAGACAACATCAATGTTCTACTGTTCAATTTGATTTTAATTTACCAGAAAGATTTAATCTAACATATAAGGATCAAAATGGAGAAGAACAAAGACCTTATATGATTCATAGAGCTTTGCTTGGTAGTTTTGAAAGATTTATTTCTATTTTGATAGAACATTTTGCTTGAGTTTTTCCTCTTTGGTTAGCTCCAAGACAAGTTGTAATTATTCCTGTATCAGATAAATTTGATGATTATGCAAAACAAGTAAATCAAAAATTATTAGAAAATGAAATAAGGACAGAAATTGATTTCTCATCTGATAGTTTTGCTAAAAAGATTAGAAATGCAGAAAAAGCACATATAAATTATATATTAGTTGTATGAGAAAAGGAAGTATCTGATGGAACAGTATCTGTAAGAAATTATAAATCGAAGGCACAGACAGTGGAGAAATTAGAAGAATTTATTGAAAATATTAAAGAAGAAATAAATAATAAAACTTTATAAATTAATTTATAGGACTTAGTTCCTGTTTTTTTTATTAAATCAAATATTTATCAAAAAAAAATCCCCTGAATACAGGAGATAAGAGTTTTATTTTTTTATTTTTGTTTTTGTAAGGAAGAGAGCATAACTAGAACAGTTGATATAAAACAACTTATGTTATGTATCAAGTCAGTTTATATAAACTGTTCTAGAAACACCCTCGATATAGATAGCTTACAAT
>WFMP01000100.1 GCA_015489035.1 Candidatus Altimarinota bacterium | reverse complement strand
GGTTTATATGATGAATATTAAATTTTTCTTTTAATAAATTTTGTAGTTTTTTCTTATTATTTCTTTCTATTTCCTTATTTTCTAAACCATTATTAGCAACATTGTATTCTCCAAATTTCTCTTTTACTTCCAATAAAAATTCTTTTATATCTTGATCTGTAATTTCTAATGAATCAGAAACACTGTCTATGTGCATTTTTAAATTTAATAATATAAATGTGGAGGCTTATATATCTTTTTTATTTTCAAAATCAATAGTTTAATTATAAAGATTTTTTTATAAGATAAAAAATAAATCTATAAAGAATTTACAAACAAAAAAACCTGCCATAAGCAGGTCAAAATTCTTGTTTTCTATTTTTTATCTTCTTCTTTCTTATCTGTTTCTTTTTTATCTGTTTCTTTTTTATCTTCATCAGCATCAATTACTTCAGCTTCTTGATTGTTTGGATCTTTTGGAGCTTCAGCTTGTTCTGTAGTTCATCATTGTTGTGCAGCTGCAGCCTTTTGAGCTATTTCTTGAGCAAATTTTTGAACTTCGTCTATTTTCTTTTGAATATCTTCTTTTGAAATAGCTTGATCTTCTCTTACTTTTTTAGCATCTTCCATATATTCTTTTACTTTAGTTTTTTCTTCATCTGAGAAAGCATCTGGTTTTTCATTTACCATTTTATCCATTTGGAATGCTATACCATCATATTGATTTTTAATTTCAACTACTTCTTTTCTTTTCTTATCTTCATCAGCATATTTTTCAGCTTCAGCTTTCATCTTTTCTACTTCTTCATCTGATAATCATGTAGCACCTTGAATAGTTACTTTTTGTTCTTTACCAGTAGTTTTTTCTTTAGCAGAAACATTTAAAATACCATTAGCATCTATATCAAATGTAACTTCTATTTGTGCTTGACCTCTACCCATTGGTGGAATTCAATCAAGATTAAACATACCAAGAGATTTATTATCACTAGCCATTGGTCTTTCACCTTGAACTACATGAATCGTAACAGCAGGTTGATTATCTACAGCATTTGTATAAGTTTTTGATTTTTTGTATGGAATAGTTGTATTTCTTGGAACAACAACATCTATCATACCTCATTCTACTTCTACTCACAAACTTAATGGAGTAACATCAAGCAAAACTATATCTTGAGAGTCTCCACCGATAATACTACCTTGAACAGCAGCACCGTCTGCAACAGCTTCATCAGGATTTACAGTAGCTTTTGGTTCTTTACCAAATACAGCTTGAATTTTTTTCTTTACCAAAGGAATTCTTGTAGAACCTCAAACTAAAATTATTTCATCTATTTCACTTAATTCAACTCCAGCATCTTTGATAGCTTGTCTCATTGGAGGAACAGTCTTTTCTACTATGTTATCTATCATAGAATCAAATTGAGCTCTTGATAAATGTTCTTCCAAATTGATTGGTTGTCCATCTTCTCTAACTGATAAATATGGAATACTAATATCTACAGCTTCAGCAGAAGAAAGTTGTTTTTTAGCTTTTTCAGCTTCTTCTTTCAATCTTGCCATAGCAGTAGGATTTTTAGATAAATCCATTCATTCCTTATCTTTTATAGATTTTAATAAATATTCTATCAAAATATTATCTATATCTGCACCTCACAAATGAGTATCTCAAGCAGTTGATAATACTTGGAAAGTACCTTCTTCACCAATAGATAATATTGTTACATCAAAAGTACCTCAACCAAAATCATAAACAGCTACAGTCTCATCTTTCTTTTGACCTTTTCACAAACCATAAGCTAATGCAGCAGCAGTTGGTTCATTTATAATTCTTTCAACTTTTAATCAAGCAATTTCTCAAGCTGATTTTGTAGCTTGTCTTTCACTATCATTGAAATGTGCAGGAACAGTAATTACAGCTTTATCTACAGTTTCTCACAAGAAAGCTTCAGCATCCTTTTTAATTTTTTGTAATATCATAGCTGAAATTTGTTCTGGTTTATATTCTTTACTATCAATTTTGATAACTACTCCACCATCTGATCATTTTTCTACATCATATGGAACTCTTTCAGCATCTTCTTTTGCCTCATCATATTTTCTACCTATAAATCTTTTTACTTCATAAATTGTATTTTGAGGATTTAGAACTGCTTTTCTTTTTGCAATTGTTCAAACAACTATTTCATCACCTTTTATATAAACTACAGATGGTGTTGTTCTCTCACCTTCAGCATTTGGTATAATTTCTGGTTTATCATTCAAAGTATATGCAAATGCACTATTTGTAGTACCTAAATCTATTCAAATTATTCTTCACATGTTTTATTTAAATTAATATATAAAATTTTTGTTCATAGCATATTACTATGTTGTGTGCTATAATAATTTTTATTAAAAAAAAATCAAGAGAAAATATCACTTTTTTTACTTAGGTGCTATTAAAATTATTTATTATTTTGTATAATACTGTAAATATCAGCATTTTCTACTGTTTTAAATTCTTTTTTTCAAATCCTAACTGGAATAATATTTGTCTTTAATTTATTTCATAATACTTGAAGAAATTCTGGCAAGTTAGTAAAATCTCAAATAACAAAAATTTTATCATTTATAATATTATCTTTCAAAAACAATATAATCGGCTCCAAAAAACTATCCATATTTTTAAAATAAATTTTCTTATGAAAATCAGACAATCAATCCAAAGTATTTATTTGTTTTCAAAAAACTTCAAAAATGTTATTCTTTAATTGTAATAATCAAATATCCAAAATTTCAATATTATGATAAAATCAATTATTGATAACAATAATTTCTGTCTTATTTTCTCACAAATATAGTAAATTTCAGTTTAATATTTCATTTCACAAAATTTTTACAGTCCAAAAAGAACTAGGAAATATATTCAATTTCATGTTTTTCCCAAAGTCTTTCAAAATATTGTTATAATTTATATTATCCAAAGTATAAACTCAAATATTGTAAGTAATTTCTCAAGTTTTTCACAACAAAATATCACTTTTTTCTCCATTTACCTGGATATCAGTAACAGTATATCAAATAAACCTATCTTTTCAGAAATTAAATCATTTAAGATTTGATTCTATATCTTGCAAAGTAATTTTTCTATCGTTTGAAACAAAACTTTTTAAATAATAATTAAATTTTGTATCCAACAAATAAAGATTTACTTCATCAGCAAAATCTAAATTTATCAACTTTCAGAAATAATATTTTTTATCTTTTAATTTACCATTTTCTAAATTTCAAACTAAATATTCTCATTCTTTAGTTTCGTACAAAAAGTTTATTTTTTCCATATTTGAAAATTATTATTTTTATTTAAAATTTCTTCTAACTCTGCTTTCTTATCTGTATCGAAGATAACTCATATTCAGTTAGTTTTACAAAGTTTTTTATTTTCCAAAGTATAAACAGCAATGTAATTTTGTCTAACAACTTTACTTACAATCCCTCTATAAAATAAAGGTTTAATAAATCTATTTAATTCTCTTCAACTCCCAGTAAAAATGTATTTTAACATATTTCATTTTTAAGTAATAAATTTTATTATATTTCTTTCGTCTCCAGACTCTACAAGATAGACATACAAAAACAACTTTATTTTTTAGTATAAATAATAACTGTGAGTCCGGGGACAGCTAATATTGTATGTCATCCTGAACTTGTTTCAGGATCTAAGACTGCCTTCGCAGGAATGACAAACTCTATTAAATAACCTAAGTCCGGACTTTATAAAACAATATATTTATAGATTATTTTTGTAAGAACAACTACCAACTTAAATAATTTTTAACTTAGATTTTAAGTCCGGACTTTTCTGTATATCCTGTTCTACAGATTAATATAAATTCTATCAAGTTTGTAAAATATATAGCTTAACCAAGCATACATTGCAATTATAAAAATAGGAATAACTATTTTATAATCAAAATATAAACTCATATCATAGGAATAATGAGTTCAGATAGCAAATAAAATTCAAACAAATATCATAAAACCTCATAAAGTATTTCCCATTCAAACCATACTTGAATAAAAAGTATGTGCTCAAAATCATAAAACTCATCTCATAATAACTATTCAAATTCATCAAGCTAAAACAGTTAAAAATGTTGTTCCACTAATTCATCAAGTAAGATAAACTATATTTTCCCAAAAAGCAAATCAGATAGCTACCAAAACATGGTGTAAAAGTAAATCTGATTCTATATTTCATATTTTATTATTGATACAAAATGCTATCTGACTTTTAATAAATTCTTCACCATAAGCTACAAAAAGATAATAAAATACAATACTTTGAATTTCTATATCTAAATTAAATTTTCAAAAAATAAAATATAAAATTACAAAAAATACATTGAAAGATATAAGATTAAATAATTGTAAAAAAGAAAATTTTCTAAAAATTAAATTTAAAATCGTAATAAGTAAATCTAAATATAACATAAAAGTAAATAAAACTTTATAATTATAATTATTGTCTGTAAAAGATAAAAGATGAAAATACGGTACTATCTTAGGAAACAGTAAAATACTTCAAGCTGCTATTCCTCAAAAAAACAAACTGACAAAAATTATCTTTTTGTTTACTTGAATTCAAAAAGCATTATGGTAAAGCCAGAGCCAAAATCTAGCAGTAAAAAATATTGATATAATTAATATTCCAATAGCTAAATAAAGCATATTTTATGATATTTTAAAGTAAATTTATTTTTTCGGTATAACATAATAGTAACCTCTTTTTATTCTTCTTCAAGTCTCAAATAACCAAGTTATCCAATATTTTGGACTTACAATTAAATCTTGAGCATGAACCAGAAAGTAATCATATCATCCCCATTTTCTTTTAAAAGATGTTACTCATTGAATAGGATGTTTTGGATTATCATCTGGAGCAACTCACCAAAAATTATAAATTTTAGCACCATCTTTTTTTGCTTGTTTGATAGCTTCCCACTGACAAATATAGTTCGGAGAAAATTTTTTACTTTTAATATCAGAAGCAGCTACATAATAAACACAAGTCCCTCAAAATTTTATAGTCATAAGTATAGATTCTATCTGTCAATCATAAGAAGCTGAAATAGTTTTTATATTATTTGGAAAATATTTGTATAAATTTTTGATATATTTTTCTGAAAAAGCATGATAACCAACTTTTTTACTATGTTCTTGATGCATTTTTATCAAAGTATCAATATGATCTTGTTCATTATCAATTCTTATTTCAACTCATTCTTTCACTGCTCTATTTATATAATATCTATCCTTTTTCTTAATTTGTTGGAATAATTCTTCTTCAGATTTTGTTAAATCCAACAAATGAGTATCTTCTGCATGTTCATGAATAGGAGCAATATGAAATCATAATTCTTTAAATTTTTCGTAATTTTCAAAACTATTATTTACAGGTGGATTAAATCTAATAAATGAAGTCTTTTCATCTTTTGCAATTTGAATTAATTGATTTTTAATTTGTCATAAAACATCAAAATAACTTCATAAAATTAAAGGTGTATGAGGAACAAACAAATAACTTCATCTTTTTGCAATAGTTTTTATCAAAGGTACAATTCAAATTAATCTATTATCATTATAAATTCCATATCTTAAAACAGGAAATCAAAAACCTTCTTTAAATTCTCACCATTCATAAGATGATAAAAAGCTATAAAACTCAAAACTATTAGTTTTTATAAAATCATTCCATACTTGCTTATCGTCTATTTTTTTTAATTGCATATAAATTTTATTATTTAATTAAATTATTTTTCAAGTATATGTACCCACCATCATTGTCTATCTGTATCGTAATAATAAGTTCATCATTTCAGCAAAGCTGATTTAAGTTTTCAATCTGGATTTACCAATCATTTTTGTAAAGAAATACTTAAAAGGAAACATTTACTATTCGATAAAGTATTTTTTATATTTTTTGAAAACAAATCTTGAACAGTCCTTATATTCATTAAATCTTTATCTTTTCTACAATTATTAATTAAATTCCTAATTTCTTTTTTTACAAATCATTTTTTTTCTAAACATTTATAATTTTTATCACAAGAAGGATTCTTTTTACTAGCCTGAGAAATAATATAAAAATTTAATTCCTCTTCTGCTCTTTTAATAGAATTTTGTATAGTAGCATTTAAAATCTTTATTTTATTTTTTGAAATATTTTTTTCTTTTAGTCTATCATACAATCAATTAATTTTTTCTAATAACATATAAATTGCTTTTTCATGTTCTCACAATACACCATTTGCAACTGCAACCATTCAAATTACTCAAGGCAAAGCATTTTTTTGAAATCAAGCAATTTTATAATATTTAATAGCATCCTTTAAATTTCTTAAATAATAAAAATAATTAAATCATAAACTAGATGGTAAACTAATGTTAGGACAAGGATTTGAGTTTTTCTCGTAAAACTCTCAAGTTTTAGAATAAGCTATATTTAAATATTTCTTGTTTGTTAATGATAAAATATTTTTTATCTTATTTTTATTACAATTAAAATAAATTCATTTTTTTCATAATTTTATAGTTTTTTTCCATATTTCCATTTTCTGTTTTAATGAAAAATCCTTATAAAATTTTCCAGCTGGTAAAATAAGCTCTCATAAATTATAGACTTCTAGAAAATATGGAGATAAATTTGTAATATAATTTAAATCATTATACAAAAATTTAGCTTCATAAGTATTTCTATATTGTGCAGCATATTGAATATTTTCAATATAATCTAAATCTGTTAAAGTTTGTTGGTTTGGATATACTAATCAAGGTTTTTTATTATCAAAACTATATTTAGCATACTTATCTAATATTCAATTTTTAAAAACAAAAATAGGATCATGATCTTGTAAAAAGAAAAAATGTCTATAATCATCTTTTACATTAACATGAATATGATATTCTTTTTTAAAATTATTATTATTTAAGACAATACCATGATAAAAATAACTTAAAAAGATAAATAATATAAATAATAATCATATAAAGTATTTCATTGCAATAATAATTTAATTAAAGTTAAAATTATTGAATTGTTATATATATTTTTAAAATGATTTCAAAAACAAATTGATTTTATATAATATTTATGTATATTTCACAAGCTAATTATAACTTTTTATTAGCAAAATATATAACATAATGAATAAACCTAAAAGAATATTACTTAAATTATCTGGAGAAGCATTAGCTGATAAACAAGGATATGGTATAGATACTAATTTTTTAGATACTCTAGCAAAAAAAGTTGTTTATTTAAGTAAATATGCAAATATACAGATAGTTATTGTAATATGATGATGAAATATTTTTAGATGAGTTGCTTGAGCTGCAAAATGAATAGACAGATGAACTGCAGATTATATGTGAATGTTAGCAACGATTATGAATGGTATGGCATTATGAGATGCTATAGAGAAGAATGGAAATGAGGTTAGAATTATGTCAGCTTTGGAGATTCCAAGAGTTGCAGAGACTTTTATTAGAAGAAGAGCTATAAAACATTTAGAAAAACAAAGAGTTGTCGTTTGCGTTGCTTGAACTTGAAACCCATACTTTACAACTGATTCTGCTGCTGTTTTGAGAGCATTAGAATTAAATTGTGATTTTATGGTAAAATGAACAAAAGTAGATGGAGTTTATGATAAAGACCCATCAAAATTTTCAGATGCAAAAAGATATGATACATTAAGTGTAAATGAGGCACTTGAAAAATGATTAAGGATTTTGGATCAAAGTGCTATTGCTTTAGCAAAAGATGAGTGATTAAATATTTTTGTTACGAAAATAGACAGTATTGACAATATTTGAAGTAAAAAATTTAAATGAACAAAAATTATAGCTAAAAAATAAAGATTTTCTAGTTCTAACTAAAAATATAAAATTTTATAAAATAATTTTTTTGATATGAATAATTTAAATTGAAGTTTTTGAATATGAATAGTAATAATTTTAATACTATTATCTATAATTTTATGATGATTATTGTGAAAATTAATATATGATCGTATTTTAGAAAAAAAATGAAAAGATATACAAACACAAACTGAACAAGCTAATGAAAAAACAGAAAAAATTATAGAAAAAGCTAATGAAAAAGCTGAAAAAATTGTAGAAACTAACACTCAAAAAGCGGAAATTGAAGCCGAGAAGATTATAGAAAGGGCTGAGAAACAATCTTTATGAATTATAAAACAATTAGAAGAAAAACAATCAAATCTCCTTAAAAAAGAGGAAGAACTTATGGACAAAAAACAAACTCTAAATGATAAAGAAAAAAAAGTTGAAAATAAAATATTTGAAATTTGAAAATTATCGGAACAAGATGCTAAAAATATTATTTTTGATAAAACTGAAAAAGAATACTCTCAAGATTTATTTAATATTGTAGAAAAAATTAAAAAAGAGACTACAGATAATGCAAAAAAAGAGGCTAATGCAATCATTGCAAAAACTATTTATCGTGTTGCTGTAGAAAAGAGTAATAACTTTTTGGTAGAAACTGTAGAGTTGCCTTCAGAAGATTACAAATGAAGAATTATTTGAAGAGAATGAAGAAATATTCAATTTTTTGAACAACTAACTTGAGTAAATTTATCTATGGATGATACTCCATGAATTGTTAAAATTAGTAGTTTTGAACCAGAAAAAAGATTTATTGCAAAAATTACTTTGGAAAAACTTATAAAAGATGGAAGAATAAATCCTGTCTATATTGAAAAATATTTTAAAGAAACAGAAATATTATTACCTGAAATATTACAAGATATATGAAAAGAAACATTACTTGAATTGTGAATTCCTATGATGGATACTAAAATATTAGAATACATTGGTAGATTTGAACTTAGATATTCTTATGGACAAAACCTACTATCTCATAGTAAAGAAGTTGCGAAGATATCAGAATTACTTGCAGCTGAATTATGATATGATACATTATTAGCTAAAAAAGCTTGATTATTACATGATATTGGTAAAATAGATGTAAATTCTTGAGAATCTCATCCAAAAGTATGAGCCAATATATTAAGACAACATAATTTCTCTGATATAGTTGTAAATGCTGCAGAATCTCATCACTTTGAAGTTCCACAAATTCACCCAATATCTTGGATAGTAACTGCTGCGGATGCTATTTCAGCTGGTAGAGAATGAGTTAGAAATAATTCTACAGACAGATATATTGAAAGAATAAAAGAATTAGAAAATCTTGTACTAAATGTAGAATGAGTTAAAAAAGCATATATTATGCAAGCAGGTAGAGAAATATGGGCATTTGTAGATGAAAATATTGTTTCAGACTTTGAAGTACAAAAATTAAATCAAATAATAAAAAATAAAATTAAAGAAAACTTAGATTACCCTGGTATCATAAAAGTCATGAGTATAAGAGAAAATAAAGTAATTGATTATGTAGGATAATTTTAAATTAAATAATATGCTATGAATATTGAGAAGAAAAATATCAAAAAAAGATATTATCCTTAGCATTATAGTTTCATTATTAATTTGAATATGATATATTTACAAATAAACTTGACATATTTTTAAAAAACAGTAAAACAAAAATACTAATTTATATACTAAAAATAAAAATGATAGATAAACAAAAAGAACAATTTAATAGTATTAATAGAAATGAAAAAACATTAACAGAAATTTTAAATAAAGTTGATACTAATTGAAAACTTTATGACGCATTAGCTATGCAATGATATGATAATGAAGAAATTAAACAAGAATTATTAAATTTACATAATGAATAATATTAATTCTATTTTAAAAGATAGCTACATAGCTATTCTTTTTTTTATTTACAAATAAACTTTCACTATTCTTATTCCAAAGTTAAACTGCTCTACTATCTCAAATTTTAAACTTTTATATTCTTGTTTTAAAATTTCTATCTGTTCTTCCATCATCTCAAGAAACATAATAGTATTTTTAGGATTCATATCTATAAGTTGAGCAAACATTTCTCTATATAATTTCAAACCATCTTCTCATCATAAAAAAGCCAAAGAAGGTTCATATTTTTTTGTGTTTTCTTCTGCATTTTCTTCAAATACCTTATTTGGAATATAAGGCAAATTTGCAACTAAAATAACTTTTTCATTAAAAACACTTTTAGATATGTTTTTTATTAAATCACTTTCTATAAGTTCTATATTTTTATCATTTTTAAAATTTTTTTCTGTATTTAATTTTGCAACATCCAAGGCATCTTGAGAAATATCAGTTAAAATAACTTTTTCTATCTTTTCTTGAAAATCTTCAAAAACAGCTAAAGCCAATACTCAACATCCAGCTCATATATCTAGTAATATAATTCTATCATTTTCAATTTCTAAATAATCTTTTACAGCTTTTATCATAAAATTTGTTTCTTGTCTTGGGATAATCGTATTTTCATTTACTATATATTTTCTTCAGTCAAATTCTACAAATCATAAAGCATATTCTATAGGTTTTTTATCATAAAAAATTTCATTATAAACTTTATCTATTTTCTTTATATTTTCAGCAGAAATAATATTTTCAAAACTATTAGGTAAATCTTTTTTTTCTAAATTTTCAAAAATACAAATAAGTTTTTCTATAAGTTTTTTATCTTCATAACTATCTGAACTTAATAAGTCATAAATTTTCATCACTATCATAAAATTATATTTTTAAATTCTTCTGCTGCTCTTTCTAAATTATCATTAATTATATTAAAATCATAATTATCTTTTGAAGCTAGCCAAATCAAAGATTCATTTACTCTTATTTTAAAACTTTCAGAATTTTGATCTTCTCATCTTTTTATAAGTCTTTTTTCTAATGTTTCTTCATTTGGAGGTAAAATAAAAATAGTTTTCACATTATAAACTCATTTTAAAGTATCTTTTAAATATCTAACACCTTGAGGATCCACAATATACAAAGGTATTTGTCAATTTCATAAAATATTTTCTAACTCTTCATAAGTAGAACCATAAAAATTATTATGAACTTCTGCATATTCTATAAACTCTTTATTGTTAATTTTATTTCTAAAATCTTCTACATTCAAAAAATAATAATCTTTTCAATCTTTTTCATAATCTCTTTTTTTTCTTGTAGTTGTCGTAATTATTTTTTTCATTTCTTTATTGTTATAATTTTTATCGAATTCCTCCCAAATAGTTGTTTTACCAACTCAAGATGGACCAGACAATATTATCACTTTTTTCATTTATATGTTAATTTTAATTTATAAATTTAATTATTTTTTTTCTTTTCTAGTTTTAAATTCTCCTAACATCTTAAAATTATAATTTAAATTTTCTCTTATAAAATCTCTAAGTCTAGATATATAAGTTACAGCTTCATTAGAATTTATTTATATCATATTAAACTATGAATAAAGTAAGAATAACAAATCTGATACTAAATACAAGTATTTATCAATTTATTATTATTTAAAGGAATAAAAATTAGAAATAAATGACATAAATAAATAATCATAAATCTATGAAAAATTATAGTTGAAAAAAAATGATTTAACAATATAAGAGTATGAATTATGTATTTATCTTTAAAACTAAAATATATGGATTTCGATAAATTATTTACAAACACTGCTAAATTGATGAAGAAATATTCATGACTTGTCATATGATGAGATAATCAAATAAACAAAGTAATTTCAGAAAATAAAAAACTAGTAATTATATACTGACATCCTTTATGTATTCCTTGTAAAAAGATTTTTCCTCAAATTATACCTATGTATATTTTTTATAAATTCAAATGATACAACCTAAAATTTGCTAATGTAAAAGAAGCCTGTGAAAAATGTGTAAAAGATAACAATATTACTACTACTCCTACTATGATACTTTACAAAGATTGAAAAGAGATTAAAAGATATGAAGATGAAATAGTTCTTAAACATCTTTACGATTTATAAAAAACTTCAAGAAGTAAACTTGAAGCTATTTAACTCTTTTAGCAATTATAACCATTCTTTCTCTCGAAGTTCCGATTGGATAACATCACATTATTGTAAGATACTGTCCATCTTGAAAATTCTTATAAGTTGCTTCTACTTGATAAGTTTTTAAAATAAATTTTCTTATTTCTCTGTATTTATAAATTTTTCATTTCCAAATTAAATTTATATAATCTCAATGCACCAACCTTGGAATCTCTGCAAATACATTTGCATATGGATTGTGTGCCCACCAATAATATGATGTATGTCCAAATATAAATACATTTCATGTAGTCCCTGGATCAGGAGTGTAAGGATATTTTATAACGCCATGAAATAAATATTTATCATAATTGGCAGTCTCTATAGTCTTGATAGGAATGTTTGTCAAAGATTGGACACGTACATTAACTCAAATTTTTGGAATCACAATTCTATTGTCTGGAGGTAATGTATTGAAAGTTATATCATAATTAGTGATATTTTTCTTGATTAAAGACTCATATGAAGGCTTGTATAAAATTCAATCATCAGTTTGATTTTTAAGATTATTTAGTTTTTTACCAAGTGCCTCTCATAACATTCTTTTTTTTAAACTCTTCATATTATCAGAATTTTCATCTTTTTTAACATATTCTGTTATATGTTTCACAATCACTTTACTTTTAGGTACAGTCAATAAAATATTATTTGCTGATACAGAAGTTTTAAAAACATTATCAAATAATATTACAAATAATTGAGCATTAATAAACAAATAACCAAATCAAAAGATAATTGTAAATATAATTAAGAAATCTTTTATTTCTGATAATAAAGATATTTTTTTACTTACAATTATATCATTCATATTCAATGACATTTTTATTTTTATTTTAATATAAATTTTATATTTTTTTTAATTTTCCTTATAAGCTAATTTTAACCCAAATATCATCATAGTAAGAATCAATACATAAACTATCCAATCACCAGGTCAAACTACTACTTTTTTAACTTTATCTATTTGTTTCAGAGTGCCGTCATCACATACAGCTTTCACTGTGAAATAAGCATATTCTTTCTTCTTAGCATCTGCATTGAATGGAAACTTATATTCAGTTCAAGTAAGTGTTGTCACTTTAGATAAATCAGTAATACTATTTCATTTATAAACTATATACTTCACTGCTCAAGGTGCTTTTGACCACACAAAATAATGTCATGATCATCTTACTACAACATGTGTCTTTATATTATCTATAGTACAAGTAGCTGCATTCTCCATATTGGGTTCTATAACTATTTCCTTACTCGCAGTTCAAATTTTATTTCAATTAGTATCTATAGGTATAATTTTTACAAAATATGTTTTAGATAAATGTATATCTCATATAGATATTTTATTCTCTGATACTTTTTTTGTTTCTGTATATTTTCATTTTCCAGTTCCATATTCTACTTTAAACATAGGAACTTGTCATGTAAATTTCCAATTTAAGTTAATCTTTTTTGCATTATTATCTCTAACAAATCTTACACTCTGTATTCAAATATGTTCTAATACAACAATTTTAGAAATTTTTTTATAAGTTTTATCTCAATTTTTTGAAGTTAATTTTAATGATACATCAAATTTTCAACTTGTATTGGCTATAAATTGTGTTGTAAATTTTCAAATACCATAATTATTCATTGGATATGTTCAATAATTTGCAATAGTAAGCACAGCTTGTGAAACACTATCGTCTGTAAGAACATTAACTGTCATCTTTGTTCATTGACTAACATCTGTTCCAGGCAAAATTTTTATCTTCTTAAATAACGTTTTGTCTATCGAAACATTTATATTTATAATTTTAGATTTAGCAATTACCTTTCCATTCAGATCTAAAATCTGAACTTTTAAAGTATGTTTTCAATTTGATAAGTTAGTAACATCAGTCTGCAAATTTCAATTATTATTAACTAATCATTCAGTAACGACTTTTCAATCTATTAGCACTTGGAATTTTGAATTTTTATAGTTTGAAGCTGAAGCTGACAAGGACAAAGTACTATTTGTGATAGTTTCTCAATCTTGAGGAGTTAAAACTGAAATTTTTCCATTTCATACAGTATTATTTTCACTAACCACCTTTATATCTCATTCTCAAGACTTAGATGTATCAAAATCTTCTATCATCACCTTGAAATTTCATTGTTTATTTATAATGAGTCCCTTGGTGAATTTTTTTACTCACATATCTTCTGGAGTAAATGAATAAGTTCCATCGTTTGGTGCAGTATAATCTGAACTATCAAGTTCTTTATTTCAATTCATAACTTGAATAAGAATATCTCATTGATAATTAGTGACAATATTTCCATTTGAATCTACTGCTTTAACAGTTATATCTGCAGGCTGTCAAACTTTTACTGTTGAAGGATTTACAGTAACTATAAATGTAGATAAATTTCAAGCAAATACAGCATTTAAAAATAATCCTCATAAAATCAACAGACCAATAATTTTTGTTTTCATTTTTACATATTACTAATTTAAATAAAATTTTTTATTTTTTCTCATTAGATAAATTTAACACTCTTCCATTATTATCAATTAATTGAATATGTCCAATATTTATATTGCCATATTGTTTTTTTGTGATATCATTAATGGTTAATAATTTACTATTAGCTCTAATACTTCATATATTCGATAGTATTATATCGTAACCATTTCATCATTCTTTTTTAGCAGAAGAAATATTATAAAGTGAATCTATATTATTCTGCGATATTTTAATTTTTGAAGAATTAAACAATAACTCTAAAGACACAGAAGCAACATTATTAACATTTTTTAAGCTAATTAAACTAAGGGATCAAGAATTATATATTACATCTGTATCTAAATTAGACTGGACATTTTTTTTAGATCACAATATATTTGTAGCTAAGCGGCTTGTTCAAGAATTTATAAATAGAATAACTCACAAAGTTAATAATATAGCTCAAGCAAATGCAATCATATTCTCTTTCAATTTTGTCATAATTATAATTCGATTAGTAATAAAATATTATGATTAGATAATAATGATTTATAGTGTTTTGTCAATTTTCTAATATTTTTACATATTGACAATGGTTTAAAATATTGTTTAAAATATTGTTTAAAATAAAGATTGTTGAGTAGGCTGAACTAAATCTTTCTCTAATTTAGAAATTAACTTAGCAAAACTAGATAATCAATATTCTCAAACTAAGATATTTTCTAGCTTTCTAAAATTTATATTTGAAATATCTGATTTTTTTTCTATTTCTGCTGATTTATAATCTCAAGGATTTAACAAAGTAACTAATTCTATATTCTTTTTTAATAAATCTTTATTTTCTAATATTTTTTCTTGTATCTTAGGTTTTAACTGATCAATATTTTCTATTAAATCATCATAAGTTTGAAACTTACTCACAATATCTTGAGCAGTTTTTTTACCTATTCATTTAACTCAAGGAATATTATCTGCAGAATCTCAAAGTAAGGCTAAATATAAAATAATTCATTTAGGATCAAATCAATATTCTTCTTTAAATTTAGTTTCATCTGTGATTTCCATAGTTTTAGGCTCTATAAACTTTATTTTATCTGAAATAAGTTGTTTTAAATCCTTATCAGATGATATTACAAAACTTTCTTTATCATAAATATTAACTATAGATCATATCACATCATCAGCCTCATATTCTGGGATTAACTCTACATTTATTCAACTTTGTCTAGCAATATCAATAATTTTAGGAATTTGTTGTTTAAAACTATCATCTATTTTAGGTCTATTTGCTTTATATTCTTTAAATTCCTCCATCCTTTTAGTTTTTTTTCAAGGATCAAACACAATTATAAAATGGTCTGGTTTATCTTGCAACAACTTCAATATCATCCTATAAAATCAAAAAATAGCTCAAGCATCATTTCAGGTTTTATCCAAAATATGAGGCATACTATAATATGCTCTAAACAAAAATCCTGACCCATCCAAAACATAAAGCATAAAAAAATATTAAAAAATTAAATAACAATAAAATAAGAAAAAATTACTTAAAAACAATAAAAAAACTAACCAAATTGGCTAGATAATCTATTTTCTAAATTTCTTCTATTCCCATCATTAATGGTCTTAAAACTTCTGGAACTACAATTCTCATATCTTTTGTTTGATAATTTTCAATTATAGCTGCAACTGGTCTATCTGAAGTTCAAGTTCAATTCAAAATATGAACAAACTCTTTTTCTCTTCACACCATATATTTACAGTTTATTCTTCTTGCTTGATAATCCAATGTATTTGAAGTAGAAGTAAGTTCTTTATATTTTCAAATTCAAGGAAACCAACCTTCCAAATCATATTTTTTACTAGCTGGATTTCATAAATCACCAGTACAAATCAACATTTTTTGATAAGGAATTCACAAATCTTGATAAATTTCTTCTTCGATTTCTGCAAGTAATTCATGTTCTTTATAACTATCTTCTGGTTTTACAAAAGATACCATTTCAACTTTATTAAATTGATGAACTCTAATAAGTCACTTTAAATCTTTTCAGTATGAACCTGCCTCTTTTCTATAACAAGTAGAATAACTTACATATCTTTTTGGTAAATCATTTACATCTATAACTTCATCCATATGTTGTCAAACTGATGTAACTTCAGAAGTTCAAATTAAGTATAAATCTTCTCATTCTAATTTATAAATACCATCTTCTCAAGCTGGCAAATATCAAGTTCCATACATTGCTCTTTCATTTACAATATTTGGTCAAAAAACAGGAGTAAATCATTTTTTATAAAGTTTTTGCACAACAAAATTCATCAAAGCCATTTCTAAAAGAGCTAATTTATCTTTCATAAACACAAATCTTGAACCTGAAAGTTTAACTGCTCTTTTACTATCAAGTAATCATCTTTTTTCTAATATTTCCCAATGAGGTAAAGGTTCAAAATCAAATTTAGGTTTTTCTCAAACTGTTTTTATAACTACATTTTCATTATCGTCTTTACCAACTGGAACATCTTTATCCAAAATATTTGGAACTTGTAAAATTAAATTATTAAATTCTTCTTGATAAGTATCTAATTGTTGTTGAAATTCTGAAATTTCATCTTTTAAAATTTTAACTTGTTTGATAATTTCAGAATTATCTTTTCATTCTTTTACTAAAACTGGTATTTGAGCAGAAAGTTTTTTTCTTTCAGATAATTTAGCTTCAAGAAGTCATTTAAATTCTCTAGTTTTTTTATCAGCTTCAAGAAGTTTATCAAAATCTAAATTATTTAATCTTGCTTTTGCACTATCTATCCATGGTTGTGGATTCTCTCTAAATTTTTTCAAATCTATCATAAAATAATAATTATTAAATAAATAATGTTTGATAATATAAGTATTTACAAGTTTTTTTCAATTTAAAAAACTATGCTATAAATTTTCAACCAAAAAGCCCCAATTATAAATTTTCAACCAAAAAGCCTCAATTTAGATTTAAATATATTTAGATATGTGAATATGTATTAACTATTAGTTTTCTGAATTAAATACTTCATTTGGTGTCCTATATCACAGTATTTTTCTTGGTAAGTTATTAATTTCATCTTCTATTTTTTGTATGTCTTCATCTGTATAATTATTTATATCTGCTCATTTTGGTATATCTCTTCTTATATATCTATTATGAACTTCTACACTTCATTTTTCATAACTACTATATGGATGGCATCTATATCATTTTATTCATAATTCTTTACATATATCTATTAAATCTGTAAACTCTGTTCCATTATCTGTCGTTATACTATATACTTTATTTCATTTTAATAACTCTTGTATTGCTTCTTTTACTACTAATTTAGTTTTGTTCTTTAACTTCTTTATAAATATCTTTCTACTTTTCCTTTCTATTAGGTTTAATATAACAGCCTTACTTTTCTTACTTACTATCAAATCCACCTCATAATCTCATATTCTTTCTCTATTATTTATTACTTCTTCTCTGGTTTCTATATTCTCTAATTCTAACAATTTACTATTCTTTCAATACTTATACTCTCATTTTCTATATCACCAACTTTTATATAATAGCATTTTTTCTAATTCTTTAT